>NZ_JAJNHJ010000028.1:0-35473 GCF_022386965.1 Mammaliicoccus sp. B-M6 | reverse complement strand
GATTCGAAGACTACAGGCTGAGAACATGCCCGCGGAAAGCATGCGCATAAAAAAATGCCGGCAAAGTCTAAGACTTTGTCGACACTCTGAGTCTTAAGCTAATCGCTTAAGACTTTTTTTGTTCTTTTAAAGTTTAATAATATAATCAATTTTCTTATCTTTATACATTTTACTTCTTGTCATTACTTGAGGGATATCATATATGTTTTTCATACTAATTGCTTTTGATAGGCTCTCATCAGTACAAGCGACAATATCAATATTGCTAGTGTGTTGAAGTATTTCTACATAAATTTCTGAAGTAATATTACAACCATCAATACCAACTTTTTGTTTGTTCATTTTAATTACCCCCTAATATTTGTGATTGATTAAAGGATAATCTATGAAATGCATTTCATGTCAATGGTTTAATTTAAATACTGAGTTTCTTTTAATAAGTTTTGTTTCAAATAAATAGTTATTCAGTTTATCTTCATATAGTTGATTAAACAAACTTTTACCAATTTGAAAGAGGGGGATCTCTATTGTAGTAAGGTTTAGCAATTTAGATATTTTATGATTTTCAAACCCAATGATAGATATATTTTTCTTTTGTTCGTCATTTAAACTAATAAACAAGCCTGCAGCTGTGTTATCTCCTGATACAACAATTGCAGTAGGTGGATTTTCTTTATTTTCAATTTCTTGTGCAAGTCTTTGACCATCTTCTAATAATACAAAATTCTCATATATATCTTGTTCATTGAAGGGTAAAGAATTCTCACTGCAAAAGTCTTTATATGCTTGTATTCTTAAAATTGAACTAGTGCTATTTCTTCTATTTATGGCACATGCAATATGTCTATGTCCGTTATTGTATAGATGATTTAATGCTTGTTTGAAGGCGTTGTAGTGATCAATATATGTTGTTCTAAATTTAGAGTTTGAAATATTTTCGAATATAGAAATTGGTCCATACTCTATGTACTGCTCAATTATATTTAATGAAATATTTCTTGAACATATAATGAGTGCATCTAACTGTTTTAGTTTTAACATTTCCAAAGCGTCAATTTCTTGATCAGTATCATAAGCAGTTTGGAACAAAACAATTTTTTTGTTTGATTTAATCGCTTCTTCAGAAATACCTTGAATTAATTGTGAAAAATATGGGTGATTAGAGAACGGCAATACAACACCTATTAAATTTGTTTTACCTTTTTTTAAATGAATTGCATTGATATTTGGTATATAATTTAATTCTTCTATAGTATCAAGTACTTTTTTTCTTTTTTCTTCATTAACATAAGGGTGGTTATTAATTACTCGTGATACGGTACTTGGTGAAACGCCAGCTCGTTTAGCTACTTCTTTTAAATTTGTCATTTACTTACTCCCTCGATTATACTTATTACTATGCTATTATTTTAGCATATAAGTTGAACTATATTTACTAAGATAAAGTAGGTGTAAATCATTAAACAGCAATTTTATGAATTAGAATGTGCACATTTGGATGCTAGTAATAGAATGGATAAGTCGTTTATCTTAACTTTACTTGATGATGATTTTAAAGAAATAGGTAAGTCGGGCAAAATGATATATAAACGTGATATTGAAGAGGGGACTTTACATACATTTGAATATGAGATTTCGAATTTTATAGTTGAAAAAATTCAAAAAGGAATTGTCTTAACGACTTATGAATTAATCAATAAAACTGATCATATAACAACCTAAACGGAGTACTTTATGGATTAGAAAACAATCAGAGTGGAAGATGAGATTCCATCAAGGAACAACAGTAAAAAAATGACTACAATTTTGTAGTCATTTTTTTGTCTTTATTTCCGCTTTACTAATTCAGGCTCAAGATTACAGACATTAGGTTGATTTTCCTTAGATTCAATTGCATTGATAAGGATATTAACTAATGTTTCAGCAATTTTCCTAGTAGGGACACCGACTGAATGAATCATTGTATCCATATGGTCAAATTGAGGTACATTGTCGTATGAGTATACAATATGTTGATCTAATGAATCTTTTAAAGTGTGCACGAGTCCTAAAGTAATATCGTAACTTCCGCAAATGATACCTTCTGGCAACGTATGATTAGTCAAATATGACTTTAATGCAAAAAATGTATCTTCAGCTGATAGTCCTTTTGAATCAATCATATTATATTCAAGATTGTGTTCTTTACAATAACGTTCAAAAGTTTCTTTCTTTATAATTTGTCGAATATCATCGGTGTTGAGATCTCCAATATAACAAATATTTGTTATATTATTTTGCATTAAATCATCTAATGAAAGAATCATTGCTTGTTTATGATTAACATTTACAATAGGATATTCGAGCTCTCGGTCTGTACCATAAGCTACTACTGGGATATTTGAACTAATGATACTTGGTAGGGTAGAAGCTTCACCTTCATCAAATACGATGATGCCATCAAAACGTAATTCTAAAAATTTATGCGCAGCAGTTTCCACATCATCGATTGATACAGACATAAAATATCCAGTATTCTTTAAAAAGTTATTGATTTCTGAAACAAGAGTTGATACTGCAACTCTGTCTACTGATGGCCAAATGAGTCCAATTGTTTGGCTCTTATTTGAGACTAAAGAGCGAGCGGAATTATTAGGTATATAATTCATTTCTTTTGCCTTTTGCTGTATGCGCTCTGTTGTTTCAGCAGTAACTAAAGGAGAATTTTTTAACGCTTTACTTACTGTTGAATAACTAACACCACAGGCATTTGCTATGTCTTTTAATGTTACAGCCATGTGAGTCTCCTTTAAATATTATTTTCTATATTATACCATAAGCACACATTTTCTATAAATAACAACGTTGTTATTTTGTTTCATTTGATTTATACTTATCAATAAGTATTAAAGAAGTAGTCAATTTGATTACTTTTTTAAAATTAATGGGGGATGAGAGATGAAAAAAATTTTACTGTTAATTGTAAGCGTATTCACAGTTTTGTATGGATGCCAACAAAGTGACGCACAAGATAAAGATGTTAAGACTTTAACACTAGCACACAACCAATCTACAACGCATCCAGTACATAAATCGTTAGAAGAATTTAAAAAAGAAGTAGAAAAGAAATCTCATGGAAAATTAAAAATTAAAATATATGCGAACGGACAACTTGGAAGTGAACGGGAAGCAATTGAAATGACTCAAACAAATGCCATTCAATTCACAAAAGTGTCAGCAAGTGCACTTGAAAGTTTCTCTGAGTCGTATTCTTTATTTAGCATGCCATATCTATTTAAATCTCAAGATAGTTTTCGATCTATTATGAAAAAACCTGAAGTACAAAATTCATTCTTTAATACGACTAAAGACAACGGGTTTGTAGGTATTACTTACTATGACTCAGGATTAAGAAATATATATACAAAAGATAGAGAAATAAAGACGAATAAAGACTTACATGGTTTAAAAACACGTGTTCAGCCAAGTAAAACAAGTGTGCAACTTGTTAAGTCATTAGGTGGTACGCCAACTCCAATGGCATTTGGTGAAGTTTATACAGCACTTCAATCTGGTGTTATTGATGCAGCTGAGAATAATGAAACAGCATTGACCGACAATAAACATGGAGAAGTTGCAAAAAATTATTATAATACTGAGCATGCTATCGTTCCTGATATTTTAATTATGAATAAGGATGCATACAATGATTTAACGAAAGAAGAAAAAGGATGGATAAAAAGCGCAGCAAGATCATCTACTGAAAAGCATGAAGTCATCTGGGATAAAGCCATTAAAGAGGCAATTAAATCAGCTAAAGAAGATATGAATGTGAAATTCCATGATGTAGATAAGTCTACTTTCAAAAAAGCTGTAAAACCTCTACAAGAAGAATTTAAAAATAATAAAGGAACAGAAAAACAATACAAATTGATTAAGGAGGCAGAACAAAATGAATAAATTAACACATTATATTGATAGAACTTTGCTTTCTGTGTCTGGTGTATTGATAACTGTAATGGTCATTTTATCAGTTTGGCAAGTGATAACAAGATATATATTGAACACGCCAAGTACGACAAGTGAAGAAATCATTCGCTTCTTGTTAATCTGGTTTGCGTTGTTAAGTGCAGCATATGTATTTGGTAAGAAAAAACATATTGCCATTTTATTTATAAGAGAAAAGTTTCCTCTTAAAGCACAGTTATTTATAGAAAGACTCACGAATATCATTATTTTATTAGTTGCTTTAATTTTGATGATATACGGTGGTATTAAAATTGTAGCACTTACTTGGACACAATATGCACCAGCTACAGGTGTTTCAATGGCATTAATGTATGGTGCATTACCAATTTCAGGACTTTTTATTGCATTTTATTCAATTCGAGGCATTATAACAAATGAGTTACCAGAAAATGATGAAGGCGGTGAAGTGTAATGACAACAATTGCTGGAATCGTATTATTTGTATCTTTAGCAATATTTTTAGCATTTGGTATTCCAATCGCTATTTCAATTATTTTAAGTTCATTATTAACGTTAATACTTATTTTCCCGTTTGATGTCACAATACTTACTGCTGCCCAAAGAATGGTAACTGGTATTGATAACTTTACAATGCTTGCCATTCCGTTATTTGTACTAGCTGGAATATTGATGAATAACGGTGGTATTGCGTTTAGATTAATTAACTTTGCAAAAGTGTTAGTAGGTAGATTACCTGGTTCTTTAGCACATACGAATATTGTGGGGAATATGTTGTTTGGTTCGATTTCAGGATCAAGTGTTGCAGCTGCTGCAGCAATGGGAAGAATCATGACACCGATGGAAACAACACAAGGTTATAAAAAATCATATTCTGCAGCTGCCAATATTGCTTCAGCACCTTCAGGATTATTAATTCCACCAAGTTCATTATTGATTGTTTATTCACTAGTAAGTGGTGGAACATCAATTGCTGCATTATTTATTGCAGGTTACATTCCTGGAATTCTATGGGGCCTAGGTTGTATGGTTGTTGCTTACTTTTTAGCTAAAAAACATGGCTATCCAGTTTCTGAAAAAGTGAGTTGGAAAGATAAATTATTTTTAACTTTAGATGCTATTCCAAGTTTACTATTAATTATTATCGTAATCGGTGGTATTGTAGCTGGAATATTCACAGCAACAGAGGGTGCAGCTGTCGCAGTTCTATATGCGTTTATACTGTCACTTATTTATAAAAATTTAAAAATTAAAGATATACCTGCGATTATTATAGAAACAGTAGAAATTACAGGTATGATTTTATTCTTAATTACAGCATCTGCATTATTCTCACTCGTTATGAGTTTTACAGGATTACCAGAAGCAATTTCTGGCGGCATATTATCATTAACTGAAAATCCAATTTTATTATTACTGTTAATGAATTTAATTTTATTAATCATCGGTACATTTATGGACATAACACCAGCAGTACTTATATTCACTCCAATTTTCTTACCGATTGCAGAAAGTATCGGATTAGATCCAGTTCATTTCGGTATAGTAATCGCATTTAACTTATGTATAGGTAATATAACACCTCCAGTAGGTAGTGCGTTATTTGTTGGTAGTAGTGTTGCAAATGTACGAATTGAAAGTGTCATTAAGACATTAATACCATACTTTATTATTTTAATTATACTGTTGTTATTAATTACGTTCGTACCACAATTATCGTTATTTTTACCAAAATTACTTGGGCTATAGGAAAGGTGAGTATTTATGAGTTTAATTAAAGAAAATTTTATTGTTCAATCTGAAAAAGGACAGGCTTTATACAATATAGCTAAAGATATACCAATTTTTGATTTTCATTGTCATTTAGATCCGAAAGAAATTTATGAGAATAAACCTTTTAATACGATTACTGAAGTTTGGCTAAAACATGATCATTATAAATGGCGTTTAATGCGCGCATACGGAATAGATGAGTCGTATATTACTGGAGACAAAACTGATAAAGAAAAATTCGAAGCATTTATAAGTTTATTGCCTAAAAGTATTATGAATCCGATATATCACTGGTGTCATTTAGAATTAGCAAGGTATTTCGATATCAATGAAAATTTAAATAAAATTGATAAAGATCAATTATATAATCAGTTAAATGAAAGTTTACAACAACCAGAATTTCTTCCAAGAAAATTAATAGAAAGAAGTAACGTCCAAATTATCTGTACAACGGATGATCCATGTGATGATTTGAAATATCATCAATTACTTCGTGAGGATAAGTCTTTTGATGTCAAAGTGTTACCAACATTTAGATCTGATCGTTATATCGCTTTAACGAAAGATAATGTAGAAGCATCTATTAACCAATTAGAAATTGCTACAGAAACAAAAATAAATCATGTGGAAGAATATATTAATGCGCTCAATGAACGTATTGAATACTTCCATCAAAATGGCGCAAGAAGTTCTGATCAAAGCTTTGCTAAAGTACTTAAAGTGGATGTAACTAAAGACCAAGCTGAACAGTATTTTGAACAAATTAAACATGGTGAAGACTTAGATGAGGAGGATTTAAGTAGATTATCTGGATATATTTTAACCGAAGTAAGTAAAACGTATAAAAAATATAATTGGGTTGTACAGTTTCATCTTGGACCAGTGAGAAACAATAATACATTATTGTTTGAAGAAGTTGGTCCAGATGCTGGATTTGATAGTGTAGGTGATATGCTCAGTTCTACTGATTTAAATAGATTTTTAGATCATTTAAATCAAAATGATGCATTATCAGATACAATTATTTATCCTAATAATGCAAATGATCACTTAATGGTGCAAGCAACAGCTGGAAACTTTACTTCAGATAAAGTCAAAGTGCAACTAGGTGCTGCATGGTGGTTCAATGATACTAAAGAAGGAATGGAACAACATTTAGTAGAATATGCAAATGTTGGATTGTTATCTACTTTCGTTGGTATGTTAACTGATTCAAGAAGTTTATTATCATATACAAGACATGAATATTTTAGAAGAATTTTATGTGAAATGATTGGTAAACGTGTGGAAAGAGGAGAAATCATTGATGATGATGAAATTCTTTCTGAAATTATTAAGGATATATGCTTTAATAACGCCGTGTCACTATATAATATTGAAGGCATAGATACTATATAAAAATAGAGAACCTAAGACGATATTGTCTTAGGTTCTTATTTATTTAGAACTTTAGATTTTCAATTGTTTTTAAATCATCTTGATAAACTGGTATCGTTGCGCCTTTTACTACAAATGTTGGGATATGTTGTAAAGTCGTTTTTACGGTTATTGTTTGACCATCTTCAAATTGTTCGCCGCTATGAAAATCAATCCAACCCTTGCTGTTTTTAGGTAAATAGACTGTTCTTTCTAGTTGAGCTTTTTCTACGATAGGGGCAATTAACATATGCTCACCTAACATAAATTCTTCATTTTCTTCAAAAGTATTTATATCACTTTCAAATTGGTAAAAAGTTGGTCTAATAATTGGTTCATATGCTTCATGTGCCTGTACAACTAATGACTGAAGATATGGTTTAAGCTTTTCATGGAAGTGCATGGCTTGTTTAACTTCAGATAAGACTTCATTATGCATCCAAGGTTCATTTACAGAACCATCATCATTCCATGAGTGGATTGAAAATCTTGGATAATAAGCACCACATTGTACCCATCTTAAAAATAATTCTGCTTCTGGTTTATCACCAGAAAAACCGCCAATATCATGGCCAAAGTTATAAACACCAGATAGACTTAACCCAATTGCCATAGCATTATTATATTTTAATGTATGCCAACTCGTATAGTTATCACCCGTCCAAGTTTGAACGTATTTACTCATACCAGCTGCACCAGATCTACTTATGATATATGGATATTGTTCATTATGATATTTTTGTTGAATCTCTCTTGATGCTTTCATCATTAATATAGGCATGATTGCTTTATAATCTTGGAAATTTGCTTCATTGCCGAAACCATTTACTTTAGCTTTATCATCCCAAATTTCGAATTCGTTATTATCATTCCATGTACAGTTAACATGATTAGATAATAATTGTTGTTCTATTTTAGATTGCCACCATTTAATAGTGTCTTTATTAGTAAAGTCTAAATAGTATCCTTTTTCATCCCAAAATTGTACAAGAAGCGGTTTACCATTCATATCTTTAATAAATCCATCAAATGCTAATACTTCATCTAGTAAAGGATGATCTGTAAGTAGGGTAGGTTTAATATTCGCAACTAATTCTACATTTTGATCTGTATAAGCTTTACCAAAAGATTTTGGGTCTTTAAATTTATCGTAATTCCAATTAAAAACGTATCTCTTATCATGAATGGATGTATAACCTGATGAAAGGTGGAAAGATCTAATCGTTATATTATGTGTGTTACATTGATTTAGAAAAGATATCAGTCTTTCATCTGAATTTGGCAAATCTGTGTATTGCATTGTTGAGCCAGAATATGACAAACTCCATTCAGGCATGAGTGTTGGTCTACCTGTTAAATGACTAAAACGCGTCGTTACTTGTTGAATAGATGGACCGGCAATAACGTAATAATCAAGAAAATCTGATTTAGTTTCATAATATCTATAATGACCGTGATAATTATCTAACTCTTGTCCAAGATCTACAATAGAGTCTTGATAATCATCGTAGAAGATACCAAATGATATATTTTCATCAGTTTTGTATGTGAGATAATAAGGAATATGTTTATAAAGAGGATCAGTCGTTTCAGCATTATAGCCCATAGCATCTATATTTTTCATTCTGAATCGTCTGCCATGTTTATTCACTTTTCCGCTCTTTTCACCGAGACCAAAATACATTTCATTTTTATCTCTATTTAAATAATGACAAGTCGGATGATTTCTTGATATTTGATGTTGATAACTGCCTGTCTTACGGTCTTGCATAATTTTAATTTCTTTGTCAGATGAACTTATATCATACCAACTACAATAGAAATCTTCTTTATCAATGATAAGTTTTAATGACTTTGTCTTAATTATAATATTGTTTTGTTCTTCTGAAATTTCATATTGTGGACATGAAAAGTTAGATTGGTCGTATCTAGAGAGACCTTCGAAAGGTAATTCAGTATCTCCAGGTGTAATGGTCCAAGTCGGTAAAGTGATCTCTTTCTCTGTAGAAGATTTAATATTGATTAAGTAATCTTCTAATATGCGGATTGTAAAGAAATGCTCGTTTTGCTTGTCACTGATTACAATTGTATTTTTATCTTGTGAAATCATATTAAACATGTAAAAATCCTCCTATAACAACGTTGTTATTTAAACTATTACATTAAACTATACCAAAGTAAAGTAAAATAGTAAAAATAGCATTGTCTATAAAAATAAAGTCATATATCATTAATACATATTATTTCAGGAGGCATTTTATGGATAAACATTTCACAGTAAAGGAATTTTTCTTTAATATTTTAAATGGTATAGGTGTAGGCATTGTTATAGCATTAATACCTAACGCCATACTTGGTGTGTTATTTAGTTATTTATCACAGTTTCATCCGCTATTAGAAATGTTTAATCAAGCATTATTACTTATGCAGTTTGCGATGAGTTTTATTATAGGCATCGTTGTTGCACATCAATTTAAATTCCAAGCTACTGATGCAGTTATGATTGGTGCTGCAGGATTAATAGGTTCAGGCGCTGTGAAAATACAAAATGGTCAATTTATATTTGTAAGTATAGGGGATGTCGTCAATTTAATCGTTGTTTTAATTATCAGTTGTTACTTGATGATTAAATTGAAAGGAAAATTTGGTTCTTTAGATATGTTGATTATGCCAATTATTATTTCAGTTGTCAGTGGATTTATAGGTATGCTGACACTTCCATATGTTAGTAATGTAACAAAAGGTATCGGCAAATTAATAGAACAATTTTCTACATTGAATCCTTTAATGATGTGTATATTAATTGCGATTACTTATGCATTATTAATGGTAACGCCAATTTCAGTTGTAGCAATTGCTACTGCGGTCGGTTTAAATGGTTTAAGTTCAGGAGCTGGCAATATGGGGATTGTTGCTGCATGTGTGACTTTCTTAATGGGGTCATGGAAAGTAAACGATAAAGGTATCAATATCGTACTTATTATCGGAGCTGCTAAAATGATGATTCCAGTATATTTTAAAAATCCTATCATCGCAGTACCATTAATCATAAATGGACTAATGAGTGGATTACTAACTTATTTTGTTGGCATAAAAGGTACGCCAATGTCTACCGGATTTGGTTATACCGGATTTGTTGGACCAGCAAACGCATTAAAATTTATGGAAGGATCAGTATTTTTAAATATTTTAATACTTGGCGTAGCATATTTCGTCATACCGTTTTTATTTGCATATATCGTACATAAAGTTTGTTTAAAAATACTTCCAAAATACAATCAAGAAATGTTTTTATTTAAAGAGAATAATTAAAATGTAGAGTAGGCTGAGACAAGAAAAATGTCTCAGCCTTTAAATATGTCTGAATACTGGTGTCGTTATTAGCAAGTTTGGCGAGAAGTGAAAATACTGGGTGCGTTATTAGCAAGTTTGGCGAGAAGTGCAAATACTGGGTGCGTTATTAGCAGATTTGGTTAGAAGTGCAAATAAGGATATCAGTAATTACAATTCTCAGTAGTTTTGTAATTAAGGCTGTCCATAGTAACAATTCAGCCGAGTTTTGTAATTATGGCTATCCATAGTAACACTTCGGTAGACTTTTGTAATTAACAACCCCGTTATATACAAGTTTGGCAAGAAGTGTTCACAAGGCCATCGTTACGAACAAGTATAGACAAATCTGTTCATAAGGATGCTAATTAGTTTCACTTCTTGATAAATAAGTTATTCACCATATTACATACACTTTTAATTGTAAGAATATTATGAAAAATAGATTGTTTGTTTTCATAAAGTGTTGTAGAATTAATCATTATTTATTTCTTACTGAAAGGAAGAACGAATTATGCGATTTAAATTATTTAATATAAGAGAAGATGAAAAGCCTTATGCATATCAGTGGGGTCAAACTAATGGTCATGAAATTGAATGTACGGAAGAGGATTTAACTTTAGAAAATGTCCATACTTTATCGTCTTTTGATGGTGTGAGTACTCAACAGTTATTTAAGTTTGATGACAGAATATACGAAGCACTTAAGGATGTTGGTATTAAACAAATTGCTGGTCGTGCGGCTGGGTTTGATATGTTTAATTTAGATGAAGCTGCAAAACATGATATAAAAATTACAAATATTCCTTCATATAGTCCAAATGCGATAGCGGAATTTGCAGTTTGTAGAGCACTAGAATTAATAAGAAACATTAATAAAATAAATAAAAAAGTAGAACATCAAGATTTTACTTGGGATGAAACAGTAATCGCTAAAGAACTAAGAAGTATGACGGTACTGGTTATAGGTGTTGGTAGAATAGGTAAAGTGTCAGCACAATTATTTAAAGGATTTGGTGCGGAAGTGATCGGGTATGACCCTTATGATCAATCGTTAAGCGATATTGAATATGTACAAAGTTTACAAGAAGGATTATCTAAAGCCGATTTAATCACATTACATGTTCCAGCAAATGAAGAAACGACATATATTATTAATGAAGAGACGATTAAATATATGAAAAATGGTGCATATTTAGTGAATACAGCTAGAGGTGCGACAGTGAAGACTAATGATGTCATTCAAGCATTAAATAGCGGTAAATTACATAGTGTAGCGTTAGATGTATATGAAAATGAGTTTGCATATTTCTCATATGATTATACAGACAAAGAAATTGAAGATCCTACTTTAAAAGAATTGATGTCACGTGACGATGTATTAATTTCACCTCATATTGCATTTTATACACAGACAGCCGTACAAAATATGGTTGAAATTTCATTAAATAGTGCACTTGAAGTTATCACAACTGGATACAGTGAAAATGAAGTTCAACTAAGTAAAGTATGAATGAACGTTCGTTCATACTTTTTTATAAAAAGCTATTGCATAAAATTTCATAAATGCGTATAATAATGAATATTATTAATTCAGGAGGTAACGAATTTGAAAAGATATGTATTTACTAAAGTAGTTATAGCAACAATTTGTTTACTACTTACAATTCCTTATTTAGCCCCCATAAAGTCACAAGCTGCAGAAACTGATCAATGGGATAAAGCTAAAGAACGAGGCGAGTTAAGAGTAGGCTTATCAGCAGATTATGCACCTTATGAGTTTGAGCACACTAAAGATGGTGAACGTGAATATGCTGGGATAGATATTGAACTTGCTAAAAAAATTGCAAAAGACAATGATATTAAACTTAAGATTGTGAATATGCAATTTGATAGTTTACTAGGTGCTTTAAAAACTGGAAAAATCGACATGATTATTTCTGGTATGGCTCCAACTCCTGAGAGAAAGAAACAAGTTGATTTTTCTGATGATTATATGGAAGTTAATCAAAGAATGATTATACAGAAAAAAGATAAAGACAAATTAAAAACGATTGATGATTTTAAAGGAAAAATGGTCGGTGTGCAAAAGCAAACGACTCAAGAAGAATTGGCAAAAACAGAAATGCCAGAATCTCAAGTTAGCTCATTAACGAGAGTACCGGAAGTTATTATGTCACTTAATTCTGGAAAAGTAGACGGCATGATTATTGAAGGACCTGTTGCTGATGCATATTTAGAGAAGAATCCTAATTTAACATATTCAGATGTTACATTTTCAGATGCAGACAAGACAACAGCCATTGCATTACCGAAAAATTCACCTGAATTAATGAAGAGAGTTAATAAGAGTGTTAAAGAAGTTCGAGACAATAATTTGATTAAAGACTATCAAGATAAAGCGACAGAAGCAATGTTCGATGATGGTTCTTTCTTCAGTAAATATGGTTCATATTTCTTACATGGTGTAGGTTATACGATTCTATTATCATTCTTAGGTGTAGTAGCAGGGGCATTAATTGGTTGCTTCTTAGCGCTTATGAAATTAAGTAATAGTAAAATATTTAAATCGATAGCTTCAGTTTACATCGAATTTATAAGAGGTACACCATTACTCGTTCAAGTATTCTTAGTTTATTTCGGTACAACAGCAGTACTTGGCTTAGATTTATCAGCATTAATTTGCGGTATTATCGCACTCATCATTAACTGTAGTGCTTATATTGCAGAAATTATTAGAGCTGGTATTAACGCAGTAGATAATGGCCAAATGGAAGCGGCTAGATCATTAGGATTAAATAAATCGCAAGCTATGACTAAAGTTATCTTGCCACAAGCCATTAAAAATATTTTACCTGCATTAGGTAATGAATTTGTAACAGTTATTAAAGAATCTTCTATAGTTTCTGTTATCGGCGTAAGTGAATTGATGTTTAATGCTCAAGTTGTTCAAGGGGCATCATTTGATCCATTTACACCATTATTAGTAGCAGCAGTATTGTACTTTATCTTAACGTTTACGTTATCTAGAGTGATGTACTTTGCTGAAAGGAGGTTTAGTGTAAGTGATTAAAGTTAACGATTTACACAAATCATTTGGTAAAAATGAAGTATTGAAAGGTATTAATTTAAATATTGAAAAAGGGGAAGTTGTTGCGATTATCGGCCCATCTGGTAGTGGTAAAAGTACGCTTCTTAGATGTTTGAATTTATTAGAAGAACCTTCCTCTGGACAGATCGTATTTGAAAATAATGATTTAACAAATACGAAAGGTGCAAAGTTGGATCAATTAAGACAAAAAATGGGCATGGTTTTCCAAGGTTTCAATCTTTTTCCACATAAAAAAGTAATCGAAAATATTACACTAACACCTTTAACTTTGAAAAAAGGACAAAAATCCAAATTAGAAGATCAAGCTAAACAATTACTTAAAAAAGTTGGTCTAGAAGATAAAGCAGATGTTTATCCTTCTAAATTATCAGGTGGACAAAAGCAACGTGTAGCGATTGCTCGTGCGTTAGCGATGAACCCGGCAGTTATTTTATTTGATGAACCAACTTCAGCTTTAGACCCCGAAGTTGTTGGTGAAGTATTAAGTGTTATGAAAGATTTAGCCAAAGAAGGTATGACAATGGTCGTTGTAACACATGAAATGGGATTTGCTAAAAATGTCAGCGACCATGTGATATTTATGGATGAAGGAATTGTTCAAGAAGAAGGTACACCTGAACAAATATTTGATAATCCTCAAAACGAAAGAACGAAACAATTTTTATCTAAAGTATTATAATACTAAAAATAGAAGAGGTGTTTTCGTGTTAGATATAGGTATAGTCGGTGGTAGTGGATACGGAGCAATAGAATTGATGAGATTATTAAATCAGCATAAAGAAGTGAATATCAAATATGTATTCTCGCATTCGAAATCTGGTCAAGATATAAAGGAAACATATCCACATTTACAAAATAATATTATTGAACAATTCACAAGTTTAGATGTAGAAACAGTGCAATGTGATTTAATATTTTTTGCGACCCCCTCAAATGTGAGCAAGAATTTTATTCCTAAATTAATAGAACGTGGTATTAAAGTAATCGATTTATCTGGAGACTTTAGGTTGAAAGACCCCACAATTTATGAAAAATATTACGGAGAAAAGCCAGCTCCTCAGAGTGTATTGGATGAAGCGGTGTATAGCTTGCCTGAGTGGTCAAATGTGGATGGATCATCGACACAAATTATTGCAAACCCGGGTTGTTTCCCAACTGCAATACTCTTATCTTTACACCCTCTTTTAGAAAGTGACTTTATTAATAAAGACACGATTATAATAGACGCTAAAACTGGTGTTTCAGGTGCTGGTAGAACATTAAGTCAAAATGTTCATTTTGGAGAAGCGAATGAAAACTTTTCAGCTTATAAATTAGGTTCCCATAAGCATACGCCAGAAATTGAACAATATTTATCACAAGTCTCGAAATCAGACATAAAAGTGACATTCACACCTCATCTCGTTCCTATGACAAGAGGTATATTGGCTACTATTTATGTAGATTTAAAAGATCAAACAAGTGAAGAAGCATTACATCAATTATATAAACAGAAATATGAGGAAAAACCATTTGTTCGTGTAAGAGACCTTGGCGAATTCCCTACAACAAAAGAAGTTCTAGGCAGTAATTACTGCGATATAGGTATTTATGTTGATGAAGACAGACAAAAAGCTATTATCGTTGCAGTTATAGATAATCTCGTTAAAGGTGCAAGTGGTCAAGCAATTCAGAACATGAATAGATTATTTGGATTTAATGAAGATGAAGGATTAAATTTATTACCAATATACCCATAGAATAGGAGGAATTTGATGTTAGATAAGACTGAAGAATTAATTGACTCTGAAATGATCGTTATAGAAGAAGGTGATGTCGCGTCACCTAAAGGATACATTGCAGGCGGCATGCATGTTGGCTTACGTAGAGAAAAGAAAGACTTTGGTTGGTTATATTCATCAGTTCCAGCTAATTGTGCAGCGGTATATACACAAAATGCTTTTAAAGCAGCCCCATTAAAAGTCACTGAAGAAAGTATTAATGTTGAACACAAACTTTCTGC
The DNA here is from genome assembly GCF_022386965.1 of Mammaliicoccus sp. B-M6. Taxonomy (NCBI): domain Bacteria; kingdom Bacillati; phylum Bacillota; class Bacilli; order Caryophanales; family Staphylococcaceae; genus Mammaliicoccus; species Mammaliicoccus sp. B-M6. The sequence continues at coordinate 19,874 of NZ_JAJNHJ010000028.1, read as the reverse complement.
AATTGTTATTAATTCTGCCATCGCAAATGCTTGTACAGGTCAAAGAGGTTTGGATGATGCAAAGCAAACTCAAAAATGGATTTCATCTAAACTACAATTACCTGAACATCAAATCGCAATTGCATCAACAGGCTTGATTGGCGAATTTTTACCTATGCAAAAAATTGAATATGGTGTGAATAATATTGATATTCTCAATAATGCGCATTCTTCTGATTTTAATGAAGCTATTTTAACAACTGATAAAGAGACTAAACATATAGCAGTACAAATTAAAATTGATGATGAAGTGATTACGATTGGCGGTTCATGTAAAGGGTCAGGCATGATTCATCCAAATATGGCTACAATGCTTGGCTTTATGACAACAGATGCAAATGTTGAATCTGAAGATTTGAATGGCTTATTAAAAGAATCTGTTGATGAAACGTTTAATATGATTACAGTTGATGGTGATACGAGTACAAATGATATGGTTATACTTTTAGCTAATGGTGAAAGTGGTCAAACATTAACTAAATCACATCCAGAATGGGAGAAGTTCGCTCAAGCAGTCCAATATGTGAGTCAATTTTTAGCTCAAAGTATTGCGAGAGATGGTGAAGGTGCGACGAAGTTAATCAAAGTTAATGTCAAAGGTGCTAAGACGAAAGCTCAAAATAGTGCAATTGCAAAAACGATTGTAGGTTCAAGCTTAGTGAAAACTGCAATACACGGTGCTGATCCAAACTTTGGAAGAATCGTAACATCAATTGGTTATGCAGATCATACTGTAGATACTAACGAAGTAGACGTTTGGCTTTGTGGACATTTATTAGTTAGTAAAGGTATGAATGTAACATTTGATGAGTTAGATTTAAAAGCTAAAATGGAGCAAGATACAATTGAAATAGAAGCGAAAGTTGGAAATTCTCATCATTCATCTACCGCTTTCGGATGCGATTTGAGCTATGATTACGTAAAAATTAATGCATTATATAGAACTTAATAGGAGGTCATTAAGTGAAGTATGCAGTCATTAAAATTGGTGGAAGTGTATTAAGCAACTTAAGTCAAACGATAATAGAAGATATACTTACTTTAAAAAGTCAAAATTATATGCCAATCATCGTCCATGGTGGCGGCCCGTTTATTAATAGACAACTAACTAAAATTGGTATTGAAAGTAAATTTGTAGATGGCTTACGTGTTACTGATGAAGAAGTGTTACTTCAAACTTCAAGTACATTGATAGGTGAGGTCAACCCACAAGTTGTGTTTCAAATTAATCAACATGACTCATTAGCATTAGGCATAAATGGCATTGATATGAATTTATTTGACATTAAACCTTTAGATTCTAAATATGGATTTGTAGCAGAATGTACATCTGTTAATAAAGAAACACTGGCTAATATATGTTCGAACAGTATTCCAGTTATCGCACCAATCGGTATCGATAGAAATACAGGTCAAAGATATAATATAAATGCTGATAGCCTTGCATATAAAATAGCGAGTGAAATGGAAGGCGACTTATTCCTAATAAGTGATATTCCAGGAGTACTGATTAAAGATGAAGTACAAAGCCATTTAAGTATAAATGATATTCATAATTATATAGAAACAACTGAAATATATGGCGGAATGATTCCTAAAGTTACTGGCGCAATCTCAGCAATAAAAGAAGGCTGTAAAAGCGTCAAGATTATTTCAGGATCATCAGACCATGCATTATTAAAAAGTTCTCATTCTAATAAAATAGGTACAACAATTACATTATAAAGTAAAAAATCCTACAGAGCCTTTGGGCACTGTCGGATTTTTTGTTCGCTTATTAGCAGATTTGGCTAGAAGTGCAAATAACGAGTGCCTTGTTTACAATTCTCAGGATTTTTGTAATTATGGCTGTCAATAGTAACACTTTGGCCGAGTTTTGTAACTAAGGCCGCCCATAGTAACACTTCAGTCGAGTTTTGTAACTAAGGCAGTCCATAGTAACACTTCGTCCGAGTTTTGCAACTAAGGCGGTCCATAGTAACACTTCGTCCGAGTTTTGTAATTAACGCCCCCGTTATAAACAAGTTTGGGTGAAAGTGTTCACAGGACCCCCGTTATGAACAAGTTTGTACAGAAATGTTCACAACACCCCCGTTATAAACAAGTTTGGGCGAAAGTGTTCACAAGACCCCCGTTATGAACAAGTTTGGGCAGAAGTGTTCACAAGAACCCCCACCACAAACAAGATAAATACTAATTTGTTATACCATTTACCACACAGTATATGAAAGCAATTTTTTATATACTTATTTAATTGAAATAATACGAATACCGTAAATTTATTTATTAAATGTGTTAAAATGTATTAGCATGTTTGATAGTGAGGTGAATAAATTTGAATTTAGATCAATTGAAGCAAGAAGTGATAGATTATGCACATTCTATTGGTATTGATAGTATTGGATTTACAACTGCTGATCCTTTTGATGAATTAAAGAAAAAGTTAGAAGATTATCATTCTAAAGGATATGCTTCTGGGTTTGAAGAAAGTGATATTGAGTTAAGAACAGTCCCTAAATTATCATTACCATCTGCTCGCTCAATTATAGCAATTGCTGTAGGGTATCCGAATAAATTAAAGGGTGCTCCTAAAAGTGTTAGAGGAGATAGAAGAGGTATGTTTGCGCGTGCTTCATGGGGCCAAGATTATCATACAATTATGAGAAATCGCCTTGATAAACTCAGTTTATTCCTAAAAGAAAAAGTGCCTGATGTAGAAATTAAATCAATGGTCGATACAGGTGTCTTGTCTGACCGTTCAGTAGCTGAAAGAGCTGGGTTAGGATTTGCAGGTAAAAATGGATTTATTATTAATGAAGAACTAGGTACTTGGAGTTATCTAGGTGAAATGTTAGTTAGCATTCCATTTAAACCTGATGATCCAGTTATTGATAGTTGTGGTGATTGTAACATTTGTGTTGATAGATGTCCGACAGGTGCCTTAGTAGGTAATGGTCAATTAAATAGTCAAAAATGTATCAGCTTTTTAACACAAACAAAAGGTTATTTAAAAGATGAATACCGCTATAAAATAGGAAATCGTTTGTATGGATGTGATACGTGCCAACAAGTATGCCCACGAAATAGAGGGATTAATACTGAACATGACGACATTATTTTAGAACCTGAGGTACTGAAACCTAGACTTGTCCCACTACTTAAAATGTCTAATAAAGAATTTAAAAATACTTATGGACATTTAGCCGGTGCATGGAGAGGTAAAAAGCCGATCCAACGAAATGCGATTGTCGCACTTGCTCACTTTAATGAAGAAAGTACAATACCAGAATTAAAAGATGTTGCGTTAACAGATCCGCGACCAATGATAAGAGGTACTGCATTTTGGGCTATCGGTCAAATACAAGGTGAAGAGGCAAGACCATTCATTATGTCACACTATGAACGTGAAATAGAAGAAGTCCAAGAAGAAATGATAAAAGGATTAGAGATTAGGAGAAAATAAATTATGACAAATCATGTAGTTTTATATCAACCAGAAATTCCAGCGAATACTGGGAATATTGCACGTAGTTGTGCAGCAACAGATACAACTTTACACTTAATTAGACCTTTAGGTTTTAGTACGGATGATAAAATGTTAAGAAGAGCGGGTTTAGATTACTGGAAATTTGTAAATATTGTTTATTATGATAGTATTGAAGAATTTTTTGAAAAGACTGAAGGTGGAAACTATTACTTATTAACGAAGTTTGGTACACAACCACATACTCAGTTCGATTACAGTAATGTTGAAGAAAATCATTACTTTATATTTGGTAGAGAAACAACAGGACTTCCTGATTGGGTTAAAGAAAAATATAAAGATACAGCATTAAGAATTCCAATGAATGATAATGTAAGATCTTTAAATTTATCTAATACTGCTGCAATATTAATTTATGAGGCGTTAAGACAACAAAATTATCCTAATTTATCATAGAAATGAAAAAACTGAGGCCATATGGTCTCAGTTATTAATTATTATTTGATTTTAAAGATTCAAGTTCTTTGTTTAAATCTTCTTCCTTAAGACCATAGTCTTTAGAATCGCGACCAGCAGTTAACATCGCAGTAATAAATGCTACACCAACCATACAGATTAATAGCGTGTTCATTTAATTAGCCCCCTCGTAATGTTATGTTATCTTTATTATATACGAATTAAGGCAATAATTAAATACATTTTTAAGGAGACATTGATATGGATAATTATATTTTGAAAAATGCACAAATTTATACTGAAACATATAAAATTGATCATGGCTATATCGAAGTACGTAATGGGTGTATTCACGATATTCAAGAAGGGGAATATACAGGTACATTACAAACGATTGATGCGAATGGTCAACACGTACTTCCGGGATTTATTGATATACATATTCATGGCGGTTATGGCCAAGATGCAATGGATGCAACACCAGAAACATTGAATCTATTATCTGAGAAATTATTATCTGAAGGTACGACTAGCTTTTTAGCCACAACAATGACGCAATCAACTGAAGCCATCAATGCTGCATTAGAAAATGTTGCAAACTATAAACCGATAGATGATAAACGTGCTGAAATACTCGGTGTACATTTAGAAGGCCCATTTATTTCAGAACATAAAGTTGGTGCTCAAAATCCCGCATTTGTTGCAAGACCTACAGTACAAAAATTCAAAGATTTTCAAGAAAAAGCAAATGGCGCGATTAAAATAGTGACAATTGCGCCAGAAGTTGAAGGTGCAGAGGAAGTTATTAAAGCACTTCATGAAGATGTTATTTTTTCAGCAGGACATACCGTATCTGATTACGATGGTATTGAAAAAGCAGTTCAAAATGGCCTTAAGCATATTACACATTTATATAATGCCCAAACGACATTTACACATAGAGAACCTGGCGTATTTGGTGCTGCTCTGACTGATGAAAGATTAACAACAGAAGTTATTGTTGATGGCATTCATTCTCATCCTGCTGCAGTTAAATTAGCATACCTTGCTAAAGGCAATGAGAATTTCTGTATTATTACGGATGCAATGCGTGCAAAAGGTATGAAAGATGGTAAATACGATCTTGGTGGCCAAGATGTATTTGTTAAAAATAACGAAGCAAGATTAGAAACTGGTTCACTTGCAGGAAGTATATTACTTATGAACAAAGGCTTAAAAAATTTAATGGACTTTGCAAATATACCGCTTGAAGAAGCATGGCGTACAGCAAGTTTAAACCAAGCGATTCGATTGAAAGTTGATGATAGAATTGGCTCAATTAAAGTTGGAAAACAAGCAGATCTAGTTATAGCTGATTCAGAATTAAATGTTTTAACTACTATTAAAAAAGGGTATATTATAGATAATGACTAAAGGTTATGATTTTTGTAAATAGACAAGTTGAAATGAGGAGTGGACAAAATGGCTTTAAACTTTAAAGTATTTGAAACAAAAGATATTGCTGCACGATATGCTGCAGATGTAGTTCGCAAACAATTTAATTCAGACAGCACTTCAGTTGTCGGCGTACATTTAGAAGCAGAGCAAACATCATTTTTCGATGAACTATTAGATGATGTTAAGAAAAATCCTGTGAATTTCAGTCAAATTCATATTTTAGATTTTGATGGTAAAGAAGATTATTACACAGAATTAGGTGTTCCTGCTAAACAAGTATTAAAAACTGATGTCGGTAGCGATGTTGAAGCGTTTATTAAAGAAAAAGTTAATACTGACAAAAAGAAAAACAAATTAATGTTAGATGTTGTCACTTTAACTGAAGATAGCAGAACTGGATTAGACTATGACCAAGCAATTCATCCAGCAAGAGAAGTTATCGTACTTGTCACTGGTAAAGAAAAAGCTAAAGCAGTAAGTCAGTTATATCAAGAACCTGCAAATGGTTCTGTTGAATCCGCTAAATTAAAACAACATAGAATGGTAACAGTTGTATTAGATAATGAAGCGGCACAAGGCTTACCTGAAGACGTTAGATCTTACTTCTCAATTCAATTTTCATAAGAAGGTGAGAAATTTGAATAAAAATCTAGAAGAAGAAAATGAAATGGTTCAAGACCTAGAAGATGTTAAAGAACTAGGTAAAGAAATGGAACAAATATCAGAACAAAATGATGAAGCTTTTGAAGAAAAGAAATCTGAACAAGAGTCTTAAAATATAGACTGGGACATAATGTAATGTCTCAGTCTCTTTTTTTCGTTAATTTAAATTATCTGACAACTGAGAGTTTAAATCGCTTTCTTTATACGATATAATAGAGATGAATAAAGAATGATGAATTCAAGAAATAAAGGGGAGTATTGAAATGAGTTACAGAATTGAACATGATACATTTGGTGAAATTAAAGTTCCAAGTGAGAAATATTGGAAAGCACAAACACAAAGAAGTAAACAGAATTTCCCAGTAGGTAAAGAACAAATGCCAATTGAAGTGATTTATGGATTTGCACATTTAAAAAGAGCAGCAGCAATTTCAAATCATGAACTTGGTAAATTATCTGATGATAAGAAAGATGCCATTGTATATGCTACTGATGAAATTTTAAATGGAAACTTAGATGAACATTTTCCTCTAGTAGTTTGGCAAACAGGTAGTGGTACACAAAGTAATATGAACGTGAACGAAGTTGTGAGCTACGTTGCAAATGAATACTTGAAAGACAAAGGTTCAGAAGAGTCCGTTCATCCAAATGATCATGTTAATATGTCTCAAAGTTCAAATGATACATATCCAACTGCAATGCATGTTGCATTATATCATGAAATTGAATCTAAATTATTACCAGCAATTGGTACGTTAAGAGATACATTTAAGAAAAAAGAAGAAGATTTCAAAGATATTATTAAAATCGGTAGAACACATTTACAAGATGCAACACCTTTAACTTTAGGTCAAGAAGTTAGTGGTTGGAGATATATGTTAGATAAATGTGAATCATTATTAAATGAATCTAAAGGTCAATTATTAAACTTAGCAATTGGTGGTACAGCAGTTGGTACAGGTATCAATGCACATCCTGAATTCGGCGATAAAGTGGCGAAACAAATTAGTGAACAATTAGGCTATCCATTTGTATCATCTGAAAATAAATTCCATGCATTAACTGCTCATGATGAAGTTGTTTATGTTCATGGCGCACTTAAAGCATTAGCAAGTGACTTAATGAAAATTGCGAATGACGTAAGATGGTTAGCTTCTGGCCCAAGAGCTGGATTAGCTGAGATTTCAATTCCAGAGAACGAACCAGGTTCATCAATCATGCCAGGTAAAGTAAACCCAACTCAATGTGAAATGTTAACAATGGTTGCTGTACAAGTATTAGGAAATGATGCAGCAGTTGGTATAGCAGCATCACAAGGTAACTTTGAATTAAATGTATTTAAACCAGTTATTTTATACAATACATTACAATCTATTTATTTATTAACAGATGGTATTGAAACATTTAATAACAATTGTGCAGTTGGAATAGAACCGATTGAAGAAAATATTGATAAATATTTAAATCAATCATTGATGCTTGTTACTGCGTTAAATCCACATATTGGATATGAAAATGCAGCAGCAATTGCGAAGAATGCTCATAAAAACGGATTAACATTAAAAGAATCTGCAATTGAATCTGGACTTCTAACTGAAGAACAGTTCGATGAGTGGATTAAACCAGAAGATATGATAAGCTCTAAAAAATAATAGCAGCTTTAAGACACAAATATAAAGAACAGAAAAAAGGTGCTATAGGCACCTTTTTCTGTATCAAAATATAACTTTGGAGGCAATTTATGAAGAGATTAGGATTAATAGATATAGGTTCCAATACTATAAGACTTGTTATTTTTGAATACTCTAAAGATACAGGTTTAAATGAACTACAAAACGTTAAAACACCAGCACGTTTGAGTCAATATTTAGAAGAAGATAAAACAATGAATAAAGATGGAATCAATATTTTAGTAGAAACTTTAAATAGTTTTAAAAAAGTTGCCGAAAAATTTCAAGTGGAAGAACTTGTCCCTGCAGCTACAGCAGCAGTAAGACAATCTAAAAATATAAATGAAATTATTAAAAGTGTAAAAGACAAAACGAATCTCGATATTGAAATTATTCCAGAACAAGATGAGGCGTTTTACGGATTTTATGCAGCAACACATACTTTAAATATAAATAATGGTATTACAGTTGATATAGGTGGTGGTTCAACAGAAATAACTTATTTTGAAGATAAAAAGTTAAAAAAGGCAATAAGTTTTCCTTTTGGTGTTGTAACTTTAGAGAAAATGTTTTTCGCTGATAAAGATCATAATGATAAAAATGCGATAAAAAAATGTGAGAAGTATGTTAAAGAACAGTTTGAATCTGAAAAATGGATAAAAGATAAAAACGTTCCTATTATTGGAATTGGTGGATCTGCCCGAAATAATGCGCGTATACATCAGTCTTTAAATAATTATCCAATTGCTGGTGTACATGGGTATGACATGACTAAAAAAGGGCTTGAAGAAGTGTTTGATGTCTTGAAAAAATCTGATAAAAATGAATTAAAAGATTTAGATGGTTTAAGTAGAGACCGTACAGATATCATTTTACCTAGTTCTATTGTTTTTAATACATTATACGATATCTCAGATGCAAAACGTTTTACGTTCTCAAGAAAAGGTCTACGTGAAGGTTTAGTGATGACAAGAATTAAAGAAGAATTTCCAAAGGCATTTAATAAAAATAATGTCACAAGTGATGCATTAAAACATATAGCAAATGAATATAATATCAATGCTTCAAACGGTAAACAACGCATGAAATTAGCTGAAGATTTGTTAAATAAATTAGAAGAAATCACTAGCTTCAAAATTTCAAAAGAAGATAGAGAAATATTTAAAGAAGCGGCAAATTTATATTATTTAGGTTCATTTATTGATGCAGATTCTAGTTCACAACATACGTATTATATTATAGCCAATTCAAGTATTAATGGCTTATCGCATAAAGAAAGGGTTAAATTAGCACTTTTGGCAAGTTTTAAAAACAAGACATTATTAAAGTTTTATATAAAGGGGACGCCTTGGTTTGATGATGAAGAAATCGAACTTATTCAAAAGCTTGGCGGCATCATTAAGTTTGCGCATGCTTTAAATGTTTCCAATACCGATTGCATCGAATCAATGGCATTAATTGAAAAGAAAAATGAATTTGAATTAAGAGCCAAATATGTTACAGACCCAATCGCTGAAGAATATCAATCTGATAGACAGAAAAAACATTTAGAAAAGTTACTATCGAAAAAACTTAATATTATATTTACACAAGATTAATAAACTTACGTTTAAATGAAGTAGTGTGATTTTATAATCTTGATTGGAAATTTGTAAAGGGTGAGATAATTATGGAAGCACAAGCGGAACAATTTTATTTAGACAATCCAGAATATTACAACAACCGAGAATTAAGTTGGCTAGACTTTAATTATCGTGTTCTTGAGGAAGCAATTGATCCTAACAATCCTTTATTAGAACAGTTGAAATTTTTAGCAATTCATAGTTCTAATTTAGATGAATTTTTTATGGTTAGAGTAGCGGGGTTGAAAGACCAAGTTAAGATGAATTTTAATGAACCAGAGAATAAAGCGCAATTGACACCTAAAGAACAACTTATCGGCATTGAAAAGAAAAATAGAGTGAACGTCGAGCTTCAATATAAGCGATTTAATGAATTAAAAGATTTGTTAAAGAGTTATAAAATATTTATTACACAACCAGAAAGATTGACAGAACCTTTAATTGAGCAACTTCAACATCAATTTAACACTGAAATATTACCAACACTTTCACCGTTAGGGATAGATGCATACAGGCCATTCCCAAAATTAAATAATAAAATGTTGAATTTGTTTGTAGATATTAGGTTAAATGATGGTGAAATTAGATCGGCAATCGTACCCGTTCCAACATTATTAGATAGAATTATTAAGTTAGAACATGAAGGCATTAAATATATTGTATTTCTTGAAGATGTCATTTCATTATTTATTGAACAATTATTTAATGGATATGAAGTGATTAATACGTACACATTTAGGGTGACAAGAAATGCAGATTTAACAATTCATGAAGAAGGTGCAGAAGATTTATTAATAGAAATAGAACGATTTTTAAAAGAAAGAAAAAGTGGTGCAGCAGTACGACTTGAAATTGATAGTAGACATATAGATTCAGAAGTGAAGAGTATTTTCTTAATGAATGAACTTGAGTTATCAAATGAAGATATATACAGAGTTAATGGTCCACTAGATTTAACAGTGTTATTCTCTCTTGTAGGACAATTAGAAGATTTATTCCCAGAACTATTATTTAAACCTTATACACCACAATTACCTTCCTCATTAAGTAAAAATAATGTTTTTGAATTAGCATTGGAAAGAGATGTATTTTTCCATCATCCGTATGAATCTTTTGAGCCGATTGTTGAATTTATAAAAGAAGCTTCAGAAGATCCAGATACACTTGCTATTAAGCAAACACTTTACCGTGTGAGTAGTGATTCTCCGATCATTCAGGCTTTAAAAAATGCAGCTGAAAATGGTAAACAAGTTACAGTACTTGTTGAATTGAAAGCGCGTTTTGATGAAGAAAACAACGTTCAGTGGGCGAGAATGTTGGAGGATGCAGGTTGTAATGTTATATATGGTATGACATTCCTTAAAACACATAGTAAAATTACACTAGTTATTAAGAAAGTTAAAGGAAAAGTGACACCTTTCGTTCATTTAGGAACAGGAAATTACAATGATAAGACAGCTAAGATATATACTGATATGGGAATTATTACGACAAACCCTAAAATAGGGCAAGATGCGATTAACTTCTTTAATTATTTAAGTGGTTATTCATTAAAGCCTGATTATAATGAGCTAATCGTTGCGCCATTTGAAATACGAGATTTCTTTGTTGAACATATTGAACAAGAAATGAAGTCTCATAAAGAATATGGCAATGGTCTCATTATCGCTAAAATGAATTCGTTAACAGATAAAAAAGTAATTAAAAAATTATTTGAAGCATCACATTGTGGTGTTAAAATCAAACTGATTATTCGTGGTATTTGTTGTCTTAAACCAGGTATTAAAGGTGTAAGTGAAAATATCGAAGTAATCAGTATTGTAGGTCGATTTTTAGAACACTCAAGAATCTATTATTTCTACCATAATGGACAAGAAAAAATGTATCTTTCTTCAGCTGATATGATGACAAGAAATATGATTAAACGTGTTGAAATATTATTCCCAGTATTAGATCCTAATTTAGTTAAACGTTTAAAAGGTATTGTTGATTTACAACTCAATGATGGACTAAAAGGTCGTATTCAAAATAATGAAGGTGTATATCAATACAATGATGCAGGGAATAAACATATGAACTCACAAGAAATGTTAATGGATGAGGCAATGTTAGCAGGGAAAGAAATGAGAAAGTCTCATTTAAATATAGGGAGACCTGTAACGAGTAAAAGAAGTAACTTAATTAATAAATTTAAAGAAAGATTAAAGCGATAAATAGCTAAAGCCAACAAAGTTAAAGCTTTGTTGGCTTTTTTAGTTATTTAATCGTCTAACGTAACTGAAATCATTTCATCTTTAAATGGATGTTCGAATTCTATTTTATAGCTGTGTAATTTTAATTTTCTCAGTTTACTATTGTTATAGAGTGGGTCACCGACAACTGGATGTCCAATTTCTGCAAGGTGGACACGAATTTGGTGTGTTCTACCCGTATCTAATTTTAATTCTACTTCTGCCGTATGTTCATCAATCATATGACTTTCAAGTATATGTGTGATAGCACGTTGACCTGTTGGTGATACACGTCTTTTGTTTGGATGGAACTTGTCTTTACCAATTGGCATATCAATTGTTTGTGGTTTAAGTGGTAATAAACTATCAACTTGAGCTTTATATGTTCTTGTAATTTCTCTATCTTCTAACATACGATCTAATATTTTTTTAGCGATAGGGTGTTTTGCGACTAACAATAATCCAACAGTTTCTTGGTCAAGTCTATGAACAGGTTCAGCATAGTCTGAATCTAAAGTATAGATTACGTGATTCATAAGTGTGTTTGCTTCTTTTAAATCGTTTGGATGTGTCTTTACACCTTTAGGTTTAACGACAATTGCTAAGTATTCATCTTCGTATTTAATTTCAGCTAATCGGTAACTAGAAACATATTGGCTTGATTCGTCAAATAATGGAATATTGAGTTTATCTCCGGCATTTACTGTATTTCTTAATGTACATGCTTCGTCATTTATCGTAAGTTCTTTTGACATTCTTAAAAGGTGAAGTTCTTTCTTTGGTAGATGTAAAGATTTAAACATCTCTTCGATTGTTTGACCTTCAAATTTTGATGGTATTGTAATTTGCATAGCGTCCTCCAGGAATATTTCTCTCAAAATCGGGAAAAATTATATTATAACAAAAAATAAGTTATAATTATTATAACAAGAAAAAGAGATAAGGAGTATGTTTCATGTCAAAATCAATCGATAATAATGAATTTAACGTTAGTATTAATACTAGACAGATGACTTTTGATGATATTGATGAAGTTATTGAATTACAGTCTAAATGTTTTCCAGGGATGGAACCGTGGGAAAGAGGTCATCTTGAAAGTCACTTAAGAATGTTTCCGAGAGGACAAATTGTTGTAGAATTTGAAGGTGAAATTATAGGTTCATGTTCTTCTCTTATCATCAATTTTGATGAATATGATGATAGACATACTTGGGATAGTATTACGAATAATGGTTATATTACAAACCATAATGATCACGGTCACAATTTATATGGTATTGAAGTTATGGTTCATCCTGATTATAGAGGTATGAAAGTTGGCGCAAGACTGTATGAAGCTCGTAGAGAAATTGCTTATGAATTAAACTTAAAGAGTATTATTATAGGCGGTAGAATTCCTAACTATCATCAATATAGTGATGAATTAACACCTCGTGAATATGTACAAGGTGTCATTAAACATCGTATTAAAGATCCCGTATTAACATTTCAATTGATGAATGATTTTACGTTAATGCGTATTAATCCAAATTATTTAAATGATGATGTTAAAAGTATGAAATTTGCAACTTTGATGGAATGGAATAATCCTGATTACATAGCGAGAAGTAATGTTCATTTTAAAACAAGTGAACCTGTAAGAATATGTACAGTAAACTATATGATGCGTAAAATTAATTCATTTGAAGAGTTTGCAAACCAAATTGAATACTTTATTGACGTTGCATACGATGCGGATAGTGATTTTATCGTCTTTCCAGAATTGTTGACGACGCAATTAATGAGCTTTGATGAACAAAGTAATCCAGCAGAATCTATTAGAAAATTAACTACTTACACATCACAATATATTGAGATGTTCAATCAGTTTGCGATGAAATATAACATCAACATTATTGGTGGTTCTCATTTCGTTGAAGAAGGTGAAGATATTTATAATATTTCATATTTATTTAGACGAGATGGCTCTATCGAAAAACAATATAAAATCCATGTAACACCAAATGAAAGAAAATGGTGGGGTGTATCACCAGGTAATGGCGTTGAAGTATTCGATACTGATTGTGGTAAAATTGCGATTCAAATTTGTTACGATAGTGAATTCCCTGAAATGGCGAGAATTGCAATGGAAAAAGGTGCAAAAATTATATTTACACCATTCTCAACAGAAGATAGACAAAGTTATTTACGTGTAAAATATTGTTGCATGGCACGCGCTATAGAAAACCAACTTTACACAGTAACTTCAGGAACATGTGGTAACTTGCCACAAACTGAAAATATGGATATCCAATATAGTGCTTCAGCAATATATTCTCCTTCAGACTATGGTTTTGCTCGTGATGGTATCGTGAGTGAAACAGGTGAGAATTTAGAAATGGTTGCTATTGGCGAAGTTGACTTAGAAGTATTAAGAAGAGGTAGAGAAAACGGAACTGTTAGACATCTTAGAGATAGACGACATGACGTATATAATATTACGTATAATCAATAATAAAAAAGGTGATTGATATGGAAAAACCAACGCGTACAAGCCTTTTAAAAGAAATTGCAGAATTTTTAAATGAAGAGACTGAAATGTATAGTATGATGCATGGCGCACTTAAAAAATTAGTAAGCGGCAGTAACTTTCATACAGGTTGGATATTTTTTATTGATGAAGAAGGTAAACATGAACTTGTTGCTGAAGAAGCGTTACCGCCCGCTTTAACACATAATAGCTGCCAATACATGACAGAAGGTACGTGTTGGTGTGTAACAGCATATCAAAATAAAAAACTGACGAAAGCTTCAAATATTATTACATGTTCAAGAATTGTAAAAGCAACTAAAGAACATCATGACAAGACGGATGGCATTACACATCATGCAACTGTGCCACTTCGTTCTGGTAATGAACAGTTTGGATTGCTTAATATTGCGACACCAAATACGAAGCGTTATTCAGAAGAAGATTTAGAATTGTTAGAGTCTGTAGCATTTCAGATCGGCTCTGCTATTAAACGTATATTATTAACGGATCAAGAAAAAGAGGCAGCTCGTATAAATGAAAGAAATAGATTAGCGAGAGATTTACATGATTCTGTTAATCAAATGTTATTTTCTTTAAAAATTACTGCACATGCTGCGAAAAGTCTTGATGATCAAGAAGCGGCTAAGAAAGCTTTTCAAACAATTGAAGAGACGAGTCAAAGTGCTGTCAATGAAATGAGAGCACTAATATGGCAACTTAAACCGATAGGATTGGAACAAGGTTTAATATCAGCTATTAAACAATATAGCCAGTTAATTCATATTGAACCTGATTTCGAAGTTGAAGGGCTTATTGATTTGCCGAATACAATTGAAGAGAATGTTTATCGCATTATTCAAGAATCATTAAATAATATTCATAAACACTCAGGTGTAA
The DNA here is from genome assembly GCF_022386965.1 of Mammaliicoccus sp. B-M6. NCBI lineage: Bacteria > Bacillati > Bacillota > Bacilli > Caryophanales > Staphylococcaceae > Mammaliicoccus > Mammaliicoccus sp. B-M6. The sequence goes on along the minus strand of NZ_JAJNHJ010000028.1, from coordinate 4,863 downwards.
ATAGTGCGAAAATATTTCTAGAACAAAATAAAAATACGTTTAAATTTAAAATTGTGGATAACGGTAAAGGATTTGAAAGCCAAGATTTAGACAACAAGCTATCTCACGGTTTGAGAAATATTAAACAACGTGTTCAAGGTATGAAGGGACATGTAGATATCAAATCAAAATTGAATGAAGGAACAGAAATTCTGATTTCTATTCCACTTTAAATGTTAGGAGTATCACACATGAGTTATAATATAATCTTAGTAGATGACCATCATATTGTGCGACAAGGATTAAGTTTCTTACTAGATACTGTTCCAGATTTCAAAATACAAGCTGATTTCTCAAGTGGCGTGTTATTGCTAGAATACTTAGAACAACACGAATCACCAGATATCGTTCTTTTAGATTTAGTTATGCCTGATATGAATGGCATTGAAATTACAAGTATCATGAAGAAGAAATACCCAAACATAAAGATATTAGTTTTAACAAGCTTTTATGATGAAGAACATGTCATATCAGCAATTGATAAAGGTGCAGATGGTTATGAAATTAAAGATGTAGAACCTGATTCACTTATTCAAACAATTAGATCTGTATTAAATGGTGAGAAGAAAATTCATCCAAAAGTACAGTCTGTTATTTCTGAAAGTGAACGGAAACCACATAGAGAAAATAAATTATCAAAAAGAGAACTTGAAGTACTAGCAGAATTGGTGAAAGGTAAGACGAATAAAGAAATTGCAGAAACACTATTTGTATCTGAAAAAACTATCAAAACACATGTCAGTCATATACTAAATAAATTAAAAGTATCAGACAGAACACAAGCTGCCGTTTATGCAATGGAACACCAATTATTAATTTAATTACAGATATAATATTTTTACGAGTAAGTATTGTCATATTCAATACTTACTCGTTTTTATGTAAAATCACAAAAATAAATTTACAAAATGAAAGCACTTAAAGTATAATATGTTACATGGGAGAAATGATTTTACTTACTTTATAGGGGGTAGTTTAATATGAAAGTCAGGAAAAACTTAACTTTAAAAATTGTTATCGCTTTAGTATTAGGTATAACAGTTGGTTCGATTTTTAATATGTTTGCCGGAACGAGTTTCGTTCAAGGTACAAATCAATACGTATTTAATGTAATTGGTCAAATATTCCTTAACCTCATATTCATGCTTGTAGTACCAGTCGTATTTGTTTCAATTGTATTAGGGGTTATTGGCGTAGGTGATCCAAAATTACTAGGTGGTATAGGATTAAAAACCGTTACATTCTTCTTATGTACTACGGCAATTGCGATTACTATCGCAATGTTACTTGCTTTAGTATTTAAACCAGGTGTTGGTCAATCAGATTTATTAAATAGTGATGATGTTAAAAAATATGGTGCTGAACAAAAAGCTAAATCATCAGATCAAGCTGCACCAGAAAATCAAACATTTGATCAAACATTGATTAATTTGTTCCCACAAAATCCAATGAAATCTATGGTGGAACAAGATATGTTACCAATTATTACATTTGCAATCTTTATTGGTGTAGGAATGATTGCACTTGGTAGTAAGGTTGAAGCGGTGAAAAAAGTCTTCGAGCAGACCAATGATATACTCATGTATATCGTTACTATGATTATGAATTACTTCGCACCAATTGGTACATTTGGACTAGTTGCAACAGCTTTTACAAACGCAGGATTTGGCGCAATTAAACAACTTGGTATGTACTTCTTTGTTGTATTATTAGCGTTAGCAGTGCACTTCTTTGTGATCTATGGTGGGGCTGTTAAATTATTAGCAGGTAAGAATCCTTTCTGGTTCTTCAAAAAGTTCTTCCCAGCTATGACAGTTGGCTTTAGTTCATCAAGTTCAAACGCAACATTACCTATCTCTTTGGAATGTACTAAAGAAATGGGTGTGAGAAAAGAAATTAGTTCATTTGTTCAACCATTAGGTGCTACGATAAATATGGATGGAACAGCTATTATGCAAGGTGTCGCAACGATATTTATAGCTCAAGTATCAGGTATCGATTTAACAATTATGCAAATGGTAACTGTTGTCGTTGTTGCTGTTATTGCTTCAATTGGTACTGCAGGTGTTCCTGGTGTTGGCCTTGTTATGTTAGCAATGGTACTGACTTCAGTCGGATTAGACCCCGCAGCAATAGGTATTATTTTAGGTATAGATAGATTGTTAGATATGACAAGAACTTCTGTAAATATTACTGGAGATGCTGCATGTGCACTAATTTTATCTGAAAGAGAAAAGTCAAAATTTGTAAAAGAATAAACAATTTAGTGTATTAAAGGGGTAAATTGATATTAAATTCAATTTACCTCTTTTAATTTGGTTAAAAATGTATTATGATGTTACTTGTGCTTGAAAAAATCGTGTATTTTTGCAACATATTAAATCAATTAATATAAATATTAAAAAGAAAGGTAGATATAGATGGATAAACAAACATTTACAACAATAATCCAAACAAAATTCAAAATGGTTCGTATTGAGGCTGGATACACTCAAGATACTATGGCGAATACAGTAGGATTATCTAAGAAAACTTTAGTGCAAATTGAAAAAGAGAGAGTATTACCTAACTGGACGACATGTGTATCAATTTGTGCATTATTCAGAGATTCAGATGTTTTAAATACTACTTTTGGTTGTGACCCATTAGAAGTTATTCAAATCATATCTCGTCATCATTGTGCATATCCAAACCATGACAATACTAGCGATATTTACTGGGTAACACTTGATGCTAAATCTGGCTATATTTTACAATCTAATAAAAAATCAGATCTTTACAGAGTATTAAACGAAGAACGTCAGCCAATCTTCGGTACTGCGAAAAAACGTGAAGCAGAAACTTATTTCTTACGTAAAACGCAATCATTATTTGTTTAAAATTTGTATAATATTTGTTAAAAGCTACTTCTTAGATTATTCTAAAGAAGTAGCTTTTTTAGAAGGAGAATTTCCATGACAACAATTATAACCGTATTTAGTATGATGGTAATTGGTGCGTTAATAGGTGGATTTACAAACTTTATCGCAATTAAAATGTTATTTCATCCTTACCATGAAATTAGATGGTTTGGATATAAATTACCGTTCACACCAGGCTTAATACCAAAAAGAAGAAATGAATTATCAGAAAAAGTAGGTGAGATGGTTACTAAACATCTCTTAACACCTGAAGTATTTAAAGAAAAACTTGTGAATCCAAGTACGAAGAAAGTACTTGAAGACACGATAAAAGTTCAATTTAATACTTTAAAAGAGAAAAAATATACGATTCAAAACTTTGTGGATCGAATTGATTATCCACTAGAAGAGAAATTAAATGAAACGATCAAATCTACTATTAAAGAAAAGATTGATCAATATTATGCTTCTCATAAGAATGACGACATTAAATCACTCATTCCAGAAGAAATACTTGAACAATTAAATATTCAACTGAATCGTGTAACACCAGAAATTTTAACAAAAATTGATGAATATTTAGTATCTGAAAAAGGTGAACAAGATATTCATTCAATGGTTGAAGAATTTTTTGAACAAAAAGGTAGAATGGTCGGCATGATTCAAATGTTTATGACAACGGAAGATATTGTATATAGAGTTAAAAAAGAACTCAGAAATGTCATTAAACAAGAAAAAATCAAAAATATGATTGATCTGCAAGTGCATAATCAATACGACAAATGGATGGCTAAACCTTTACAAGAAGTTTTAACAGATGAAAGAAAAGAAAAAGCCAAAACATTATTCGCAACAGAAATTACAGAATCTATTAATGTTAATAAATATTTAAACACACCTTTAGATGAACTCGTTCCAAACTTATTTGTATATATGGAAGGAAGAGGAACAGAAAGATTTATTGATTATATGATTGGTAAAGTTGGCGATAATATTAGCTTAATTTTAGAAAGAATGAAATTAGCAGAATTGATTAAAGATCAAATTGACCGATTTGAATTATCTTATTTAGAAAAATTAGTCATAGAAATCTCTAATAAAGAATTAAAATTAATTACATTATTAGGCTTTGTATTAGGTGGAATTATTGGATTATTACAAGGAATAATCGCTATTTTTGTATAAGACTTAGAATTATGATACAGTATTATTGGAATTGATTTTCTAATACATTTATTTATTATAGGAGCGAATTAATTATGGCAGAAGTAAACATTTACGACAAAGCGAATGAACTAGAACAAACTTTACGTGCAAGTGAAGAATATAACAAAATTAAAGAACAATATGAAAAAGTTAATGCAAACCCAGAAACAAAAAAATTATTCGATGAATTCCGTGAAATTCAATTAGAATTACAAACTAAACAAATGCAAGGCGAAGAAATTTCAGAAGTAGATATTGCTAGAGCTCAAAAATCTGCTCAAGAAATTGAACAAAACGAAACAATTGCTGAATTAATGCAAGCTGAACAAGCAATGAGTCAATTAATTCAAGATTTAAACCGTGTTATCATGAAACCATTAGAAGATATCTACGGTAGCCTTGAAGAAAACCAAGGTTAATTAACTTTTATGAGTCGACAAAGTCATTCGATTTTGTCGGCTTTTTTTGTGGAAATTTTTATTAAGGATTATATATGGTGGGGAATGATGATGAGTGGAGGCTGTTATTTGCAGTTTTGGTGAGAAGTGCAAATACTGAGTACGTTAGTAACACTTCGGCAGAGATTTGTAATTAAGGCGGTCTATAGTAACACTTCGGTTGAGTTTTGGAATATGTCCATATAATTGTGTAATAAAAAAAGAGCCATATATAGCTCACTTTAGTACAATGTAATCGACTAAGAAAAAATTGTAGAGGT
>NZ_JAJNHJ010000027.1:0-36098 GCF_022386965.1 Mammaliicoccus sp. B-M6 | reverse complement strand
TACGTTCCGCGAGAGTAGGACGTTGCCGGGCAAATGTTTATAAATGGATGCGATGAGTCGCACTCGAGACCTGTTAGGTCTCTTTTTTTTGTAATTTTTTAAGGTAGTCTATAGCCAGTTCCAATATTTCTAAAATGTAATTTCTCGTAAAAAGAATTGTTCTCTGATAATAATTCTATTCGAACAGAAGGATATTGTGCTAATAAATAGTCAATTAGTGCTTTAGCATATCCTTTCTTTCTATGAGTTTTTGTAACGACGAGTTCTGTAATATATAATGTGACAGTTTCGTCTGTTAAGAATCTAGTATAACCAACGACCTCATTATTTACTTCTATTACAATAATACGAGATGTAATAAGCAATTGTTGGATTTTTTCAATACTGAATGTTTTCCAACCTTCTTGTTGAGCAATTTCATAAATGGATTGTATATCTGTGTCAATTGCATTTCTAATAAACATTTTATTCACTCCTTTTTTTAAGTATATCTTATTTTAATTATTACAGGAATGACGTTGGACTTTATCATTGATATAATGATAAAGACTAAAAATTAAGAGGTAGCCTTATGAATATTAATGAAAAATTAAAATCTCTAAATGATTATGATGCCATTTCACTACATGTTCCAGGGCATCATAATCATACAATTGGTTATTTAGATGAGATAAATCTTGCTATGGATATGACTGAAATAACTGGGCTTGATGATTTGCATCAACCAGAAGCATGTATAAAGATGAGTATGTCTGAATTGAATAGGTATCCTGGTTATTATGGGCAGTATCTTGTTAATGGTACAACTGTTGGAATACTATCTGCAATTTATGCAGTGGCGCATTTAGAGGGGGAAGTATTAATTCCTAGAAATGCGCATAAATCAGTATTTAATGCTTTGAATTTAACGAAGCAAGATGCTAAGTTTATGCCTATGACCATATCAGATAAGACAAACCAATATAACGGTGTAGCTTCATTAAGGGATTTAGATTTGAATCATATTAAATTAGCTGTTTTTACTTATCCTAATTACTATGGTGAAACATTTGATATTGAAGAAAGTATTAAAATCTTAAAAGAACACCAAATTCCTGTATTGGTAGATGAGGCACATGGGGCACATTTTGGTATGAGTTCAAACTTCCCTAAATCGTCTATGACATATGGTGCTGATATAGTCGTGCAGTCTTACCACAAGACGTTACCAGCCTTAACAATGGGTTCTGTTCTGTATATGAGAGAAGATTTAGAAATAAAAGCAAATATTCAACAGTACTTGAAGATGTTGCAAACATCAAGCCCTTCATATCTTATTATGGCTAGTTTAGAAAGTGCGGAAAAATTTTATAAGCAGTATGATGATGAAAAATTCAGGCGCAATAGACAAACATTCATTGAAACGATGGAAAATGTTGGATTTGAAGTGGATAGTCTAGAGGACCCTCTTAAATTAATTGTTTCTTATAGAGGATTAAGCGGATTTGAAATTCAAAAACTATTTGAAGATGTGCATATCTATGTAGAGTTATGTGATTATAAATTTGTGTTATTAGTCTTACCATTATGGCATGAATCAGATAAGTTCCCATTTGAAGATATGATTGATCGTGTTAAAAATATTAAAGTGAACGTTAAGCATCAACTCAAAGAAGAAGTACAATTTAAATTACCATACGAAACAGATAGTACAATGTATAAATACAGCGATATTGAAAAAACAAAAATGATGGACTTGAATACATCATATGGCTATATTGCTGCTGAAGATATTGTGCCTTATCCACCAGGTATACCAGTCATTTTAAAAGGAGAAAATATTCGTAAAGAAATAGTGGATTCTCTTTTACAATGGATTGATGGAGGTGGTAGAGTGGAAGGTATATTAAACAAGCAAATCAAGGTAAAGGATGAACAATAAAATGGGACGATTTATTACGTTTGAGGGTCCAGAGGGTTCTGGCAAAACGACGGTTATACATAAAGTTTATGAAAAGTTAAATCAAGATTATGATATTTTACTGACTAGAGAGCCAGGTGGTATCAAAATAAGCGAAGCGATTAGAAACTTGTTGTTAGATAGTGATGATGACATGGATGAAAGGACAGAAGCACTGCTTTTTGCTGCTGCTAGAAGACAACATTTAGTGGAGAAAATTTTACCTCAACTTAATAAAGGTGGAACGGTATTATGTGACCGATTTGTTGATAGTTCTTTAAGTTATCAAGGTTACGCACGTGAAATTGGGGTAGAAGAAGTTAAGGCAATTAATGAATTTGCGATTGATAACCTTTATCCTGATTTAACGTTATATTTTGATGTACCTGCTGAAGTTGGTTTAAATCGAATTAAAGATAATCAACGTAATGCGAATCGTTTGGATAAAGAAAAAATAGAATTTCATCACAAAGTTACAGATGGTTATAAAAAATTAATTGCTGAGTATCCAGATAGAATTAAAGTAATTGATGCGACGCAACCATTAGAAAAGGTTGTAGATGATGCATATTCTACGATAGTAAAATATCTGAAACAAGATTAAAATATGATATAATAAATAAAGAGGTGTTTAGATATGAAAATGGTAATAGCGATTGTCCAAGATCAAGATAGTCAAAACTTGTCAGAAGCACTTATAGAAAAGAATTTTAGAGCCACTAAACTTGCAACAACTGGTGGATTTCTAAGAGCTGGAAATACAACATTCTTATGCGGTGTCAAAGATGAACGTGTAGATGAATTATTACGTGTTATCGATGGAACTTGTGGTAATCGTGAACAACTTGTTTCACCTATCACACCAATGGGCGGTAGTGCGGATTCTTATATTCCTTACCCTGTAGAAGTTGAAGTAGGTGGCGCAACTGTATTCGTTATGCCAATTGAACAATTCCATCAATTTTAAGAACTGATGAGCTGCCGTTTGAGCAGCTTTTTTATTGCAAGGAGCGTAAAATATGCAATTAACCAAAGAGATTGATCATTTATTAAGTGTACAACAATTATCTCATGCCTATTTATTTGAGGGAGATAATATGTTTGAAATGAAATCTACAGCTTTATATTTTGCAGAACAAATATTATGTGAATCAGAACAAAGTTGTGTGGTTAAAGTTCAAAATTTTAATCATCCTGATTTTGTATATATTCAATCAGATGAAACAACGATAAAGAAACAACAAATAGAAGAATTACTCAGAAAAATGAATCAAAAACCTATCGAAAGCCAATATAAAGTTTACATTATTGAAGCTTTTGATAAACTAACAGTACAGGGTGAAAATAGTATACTTAAATTTTTGGAAGAACCACCTCCAAATACAATTGCCCTGTTACTGACAACCAAGAAAGATCAAATATTGCCAACTATACATTCAAGATGCCAACTTGTTCATTTTAAACCTGCATCTAAAGAAAATTATATAGAAGAATTAAAACTGTCTGGTATTTCTTCTGCAATTGCGCATACATTGAGTTTTGTTACTTCTGATAAAGAAGAAGCACTTGCTCTTACAGAAGAACAATTGTTTGTACAGCTTAGAAAAACTGTAACGAAACTTGCTGAATTGATGGTCAAAGATACACAGATGGCAATGATTTATTTGATCGATTGCATAAAAATTGCTAACACACGCCCGTTGCAGCAATTATTTTTAAATAGCTTGAATGCTTATTTTCAAGATTTATTACATGCCAAAATTCAAATAGATACGATAAAGGCATATCCAGATTTAGAAGTGGAAATTAGAGAGATCAGTCAATATTTATCTTTAAATGACATTTCGAATTATATACAAGTTATAACGGAAGCAAACCGTAAATTAGCGCAAAACGTTAATGCAACGTTAGTATTAGAACAAATGGTTATAAATGGGAAGAGGTGATTAAATGTATGAAATAATTGGTGTTCAATTCCAAAAAGCTGGGAAGAAAGAATACTTCTCACCAAATGGGGAACGTTTTAAAGAAAATGACTTAGTTGTCGTTGAATCTAAACGTGGTATTGAACTTGGTAAAGTTAAATTAACGAATCGCCATGTAGGCAAAGATGATGTTGTCTTACCATTGAAAGAAGTTATCCGTCATGCGACAGAAGCTGATATTCAAAAATATCAAGATAATTTAAAGGATGCAGACGATGCTTTGGCATTATGTAAAGAGTTGGTAGCGACTCACGAACTTAATATGCGACTTGTTAATTGTGAATATACATTAGATAAAAGTAAAGTCATCTTTAATTTTACAGCTGATGATAGAATAGATTTCCGAACTTTAGTAAAATCTTTAGCATATGAATTAAAAACACGAATTGAGTTACGACAAATTGGTGTGAGAGACGAAGCGAAATTACTTGGCGGTATTGGTCCATGTGGTCGTTCGTTATGTTGTTCAACATTTTTAGGTGATTTTGAACCTGTTTCAATCAAAATGGCTAAAGATCAAAACTTATCATTAAATCCAACTAAAATATCAGGTGCTTGTGGTCGTTTAATGTGTTGTTTAAAATACGAAAATGACTATTATGAAGAAGTTAGAAATGAATTACCTGATATTGGTACAACTGTTGTGACGCCAGAGGGTGACGGCAAAGTTGTCGGATTAAATATTTTAGATATAACAATGCAAGTTAAAGTGAAAGGTTTCGAACAACTCTTTGATTATAAACTTGATGAATTACTTGAAGTCCATTCATAAGGGAGGATTATATTGTGAATAGGGACGAGTTGTTTGAAACGATTATGACATTAGAGAATGAACTTAAGCAAATTAATGAACATATGGAAAAGTTGAAAAACCAGGCAGTTGAATTAGTCGAAGACAATGTTGCCCTTCAAATGGAGAATGAAAGTTTGAAGCGTGTAATGGAAACAAGTGAAGACAATCAACAGAAAAAGCCAAACAAGAAATTAAAGCCACTTCAAAGTAAAGATAACTTAGCTATGTTATATCATGAAGGTTTTCATATTTGTCGAGGAGAATTGTTTGGTAAACACAGACAAGGACAAGATTGTTTATTTTGTTTAGAAGTGTTGAATAGATAATAAGAAAATCAGGCATGTTATATGCCTGATTTTTTTAAGTGAGGTGTTTAAATGCTGAATTCGGGAGAAAGACTCGACCAATTATTAAGAGAAGAATTTGAAATTATTCAAAATGATGATGTGTTTTCATTTTCAACAGATGCATTGTTATTAGGAGATTTTACAAAGGTACGAAATAAAGATAAAGTAATGGATTTATGTTCTGGTAATGGCATTATTCCTTTGTTATTGGCACACAAATCTCAAGCTAGTATTGAAGCGGTAGAAATTCAAGAGGCTTTAGTGGATATGGCTAAACGAACGATAGCTCTTAATCAATTAGAAGACCAAATATCTATCAGACAAATGGATTTGAAGAATGTATCAACCTCATATCATCCTTCAACATTTGATGTTGTAACGGTAAACCCACCTTACTTTAAAGAAAATCAACAAATACAACATCAAAAAGAAGCACATAAAATTGCGAGACATGAAATATACTGCACATTAGATGATGTTTTAAAAGCAAGTAAGCATTTGTTAAAGCAAGGTGGTAAACTTGTAATGGTCCATAGAGCGGAAAGACTGATGGATGTCTTAAGCGCATTTCGACAATATAAAATCGAGCCTAAAAGATTAAGAATGGTATATAGTACACCTAACAAGAAAGAAGCGGTTACGATTTTAGTTGAAGGTAGAAGTGGTGGCCAAGCAGGATTGAAAGTTGAACAGCCATTTTATATTTATGATGAAAATGGAGATTATTCAAAAGAAATGAAGGTTGTATATTATGGTTAACCATTATACATATATATTAGAGTGTAAGGATCAAACATTATATACTGGTTATACGACAGATTTAGACAGAAGGTTAAAAGTCCATAATGAAGGTAAGGGTGCTAAATATACTAAAGTGAGACGTCCTGTTAAACTTGTATATCATGAGACATTCGATAATAAATCCGAAGCTTTAAAACGAGAATATGCTTTAAAACAGTTAAGTAGAAAACAAAAATTAGCGCTTATTAAGGAGGGGTAATATGTCTATATTATATTTAGTAGGAACCCCAATCGGAAATTTAGAAGATATCACTTATCGTGCGGTTAGAATGTTAACAGAAGTCGATTATATCTTTTGTGAAGATACACGTGTTACAGGCAAGCTTTGTCAGCATTATGAAATACAAACGCCTCTTAAGTCTTACCATGAACATAATAAAGATAAGTCTTCTGAGCAAATATTGAGGTTATTAGAAGAGGGCAAAGATATTGCGCTCGTTTCTGATGCAGGCTGCCCTTGTATAAGTGATCCTGGTTATGAACTTGTGAATCAAGTTAGGGATAATGGTTATCGTGTTGAAACGATTCCTGGACCTAATGCGGCTATTACGGCATTAATGACAAGTGGATTACCATCATATAAATTTGTATTTTTAGGATTTTTACCTAGACATGCGAAAGAGAAACATGATGTATTGGAAAAATGGATGACGAGAGAATCAACGTCTATGATTTATGAGTCACCTTATAGAATTAAACAAACGGTACAAGCAATAGCTGAAATAGATCCAGAAAGAAAAGTAGCAATTGGAAGAGAACTTACTAAGAAATTCGAACAAGTGGAAACGAATCAAGTAAAGGTCATTGAAGAAATGCTATCAGATGAGCGTATACCTCAAAAAGGTGAGTTCGTCATCTTGATTGAAGGTGTCGATGAATCGACACAAGTGGATCATTGGTGGGAAGACTTGGATCTCGTTCAACATGTCGAAATTTATATAAATGAACATCAAATGAGATCTAAAGATGCAATTAAACAAGTAGCAGTAGATAGAAATATGAAAAAAAGAGATGTATACGAAGCGTATCATATTGACGAATAAACAAAAAAAGGAAATTTAAAGTAAACGATGTACTTTAAATTTCCTTTTTTTATATGCAGCTTTTATTATTTTGATTTTTTCTCAATCTCATTAATTAGTTGCTGAGCGCCTTCTTTACTTAAGACAATTTTACCATCAGCTAAAACAAAATTGTCTTCAGAAACATCTCCAGTAACTTGACAAGTCATGTTAGGTGAGTATTTCTTTAAGATAATTTTATCGTCATCTGTATAAATTTCTAAAGCATCTTTCTCAGCAATGTCTAATATGCGTCGTAATTCGATAGGAATTACTACACGGCCTAGTTCATCTACTTTACGCACGATTCCAGTTGATTTCATCTTTTTACCTCCGTTTAATAAAACCATAATTATCTAATTCGACATTCATTCGACAATTATATAAATAGTATACTAATATGAATTGAAGAAAATGTCAATATAACAATATATTGCATACGTTTAAATTTTGAAATATAAAACAATTGTTATCTCTATACCATAATCAGGTAATATTGAAAAAATGCTTAATTTTCGGTATATTATATAGATAAGATATTAGGAGGAAACGCTGATGACGAAAGAGACTTTTTACATTACGACACCGATTTATTATCCGAGCGGGAATTTACACATAGGTCATGCGTATACTACGGTTGCTGGTGATGTAATTGCTAGATATAAACGGTTACAAGGCTATGATGTTCATTATTTAACTGGTACAGATGAACATGGTCAAAAAATACAAGAAAAAGCTAAAGAAGCGGGCTTATCTGAAATAGAATATTTAGATGGCATTATTAAAAGTATCCAATCTTTATGGAAGAAATTAGACATCTCTAATGATGATTTTATTCGAACTACTGAAGAAAGACATAAACAAGTTGTCGAAAAAGTCTTCGAAAAGTTATTAGCACAAGGTGACATATACTTAGGTGAGTATGAAGGTTGGTACTCAATACCAGATGAAACATATTATACTGAAACACAACTTGTCGATCCAGTTTATGAAGATGGCAAAATCGTCGGTGGTAAGAGTCCTGATTCAGGTCATGAAGTAGAACTTGTGAAAGAAGAAAGTTATTTCTTTAAATTAGATAACTATGCTGATCGTTTACTTAAATTCTTCGATGAAAATCCGGAATTCATTTTACCGATTTCTCGTAAGAATGAAATGATTAACAACTTTATTAAACCTGGTCTAGAAGATTTAGCGATTTCTAGAACAACTTTTGATTGGGGTATTAAAGTACCTTCTAATCCTAAACACGTTGTGTATGTTTGGATTGACGCACTTGTGAACTATATTTCTGCGTTAGGTTATTTATCAGATGACGATACGTTATTTAAAAAATATTGGCCAGCAGATGTGCATTTAATGGCTAAAGAAATCGTTCGATTCCATTCAATTATTTGGCCAATCTTATTGATGGCTTTAGACTTACCTTTACCTAAACGTGAATTTGCTCACGGTTGGATCTTGATGAAAGACGGTAAAATGAGTAAATCTAAAGGTAATGTTGTAGATCCGAACGTCTTAATTGATAAATACGGCTTAGATGCAACAAGATACTATCTCATGAGAGAATTACCATTTGGCGCAGATGGTGTATTTACGCCTGAAGCATTCGTTGAAAGAACAAATTACGATTTAGCTAATGACTTAGGTAACTTAGTAAATCGTACAATAGCAATGGTTAATAAATACTTTAATGGCGTACTTCCTAAATATAAAGGTAAATTACACCCATTAGATGAAGAGATGGAACAAATGGCTTTAGATACTAAAGATAAATTCTATTCATCAATGGAAAACATGCAATTCTCAGTTGCTTTAGCAGAAGTTTGGAAGTTGATTAGTCGTACAAACAAGTATATTGATGAAACAACACCATGGGTATTAGCTAAAGATGAAAATGAACGTGAAATGCTAGAAAATGTCATGATTCACTTAGTTGAAAACATTAGATTTGCAGCAGTATTATTACGTCCATTCTTAACACATGCACCATATGAGATTTTCCGTCAATTAAACTTGGAAAAAGGTAAACTTGATACATTTGAAAGTATTGAACAATATGGCGCTATTGATCAAGATATTAAAGTGATTGAAAAACCTGAGCCTATTTTCCCTAGATTAGATGTAGAGCAAGAAGTGGCATTCATCAAGGATTCTATGCAAGGTGGAACGACTGCAGAACCATCTGAAGAAGAAGCTGAAACTGCTGAGGAAGAAGTAGTGCCATCTAAACCAGAAATCACAATTGATCAATTTGATAAAGTAGAAATCAAAGCTGCTACTGTTACAGGTGCAGACTATGTGAAAAAATCAGATAAACTTTTAAAAATAAAAATAGATTTAGGTAACGAAAAGAGACAAATTGTTTCAGGTATAGCTGAATTTTATAAACCTGAAGATATTGTTGGTAAAAAAGTAGCGGTCGTTACGAATTTAAAACCAGTCAAATTACGTGGTGAATTATCAGAGGGTATGATTTTATCAGCTGAGAAAGACGGCACACTTACTTTAGTAGGGCTACCAAATGCAATACAAAACGGATCTATCATTAAGTAAAGTACTGAAAGGAAGATTCGAATGTTAATAGATACACACGTCCATTTAAATGCGGATCAATACGATGAAGATTTACAAGAAGTAATCGATCGAGCTTTGGAAGAAGGTATCGATAGAATGTTCGTTGTTGGTTTCGACACGAACACGATTGAAAGAACAATGAAATTAATAGACCAGTATGATTTTATATATGGCATTATAGGTTGGCATCCTGTTGATGCAATTGATTGTACGGAAGAACGTCTACAATGGATTGAAGAATTGTCTAAACACCCAAAAATCATCGGTATAGGTGAGATGGGATTAGATTATCACTGGGACAAGTCACCTAAAGATATCCAAAAAGATGTATTTAGAAAGCAAATCGCATTAGCTAAACGTGTTCAACTACCGATTATTATTCATAATAGAGAAGCAACTCAAGATTGCGTTGATATCTTAAAAGAAGAAAATGCAAGTGAAGTTGGCGGCATTATGCATAGTTTCAGTGGCTCAAACGAAATAGCTGATGAAATACTCAAAATGAATTTCTATATTTCATTGGGTGGACCTGTCACGTTCAAAAATGCGAAACAACCAAAAGAAGTAGCTCAACATGTACCATTAGATAGATTACTCGTTGAAACAGATGCACCATACTTATCACCTCATCCTTATAGAGGGAAAAGAAATGAGCCTGCACGTGTAAAACTTGTTGCAGAACAAATTGCTGAATTGCGTGGTATTTCTTACGAGGAAGTATGTAAAGCTACTACAGAAAATGCTGAAAGATTATTTAAATTATAAAATATGATGCCCCAAAACGGTTGTTTTGGGGCATCTTTAAAGAAGGAAATGAATATGAAGATAAATGAATTTGTTGTTGTTGAGGGACGCGATGATACAGTTAATGTTAAAAGAGCAGTAGATTGCGATACGATAGAAACAAATGGCTCAGCAATATCAAAAGAAACACTAGAAGTTATAAGACAAGCGCATGAAAAACGTGGTGTCATTGTATTAACTGACCCAGATTTCCCAGGTGATAAAATTAGAAATACAATCAAGCAGTATATCCCTAGTGTGAAACATGCATTTATACCAAGAGATAAAGCTAAAAATAAAAGAGGGAAAATAGGCGTTGAGCATGCCTCAATTGAAACAATTAAAGATGCACTGACAAATGTAAGTTCTCCATTAGAAGCGGACATTGAAACAATTGATAAAGCAGTCTTAATTGATCTTGGATTAATTATAGGACCAGACGCTAGAAGAAAACGCGAAATACTATGCAGTAAATTAAATATAGGCCATTCAAATGGCAAACAATTGCTAAACAAATTAAATGCCTTCGGTTATACTGAGAAAGATGTAAAAGAAGCACTGGGATATAAAGAGGAGTGACACGATGAACGATAAAGATATAGCAACACCTAAACGTACAAAAGCGTTATTAGATCAATATGGATTTAAATTCAAAAAGAGTTTAGGTCAGAACTTTTTAATCGATACAAATATTATTCAAAAAATTATTTCTGCTAGTGATATAGATGAGCATACAGGTGTTATTGAAGTTGGACCAGGAATGGGTTCACTTACTGAACAATTAGCGAGAGCTTCAAAGAAAGTATTGGCTTTTGAAATTGATCAAAGATTAATACCTGTATTAGAAGATACGTTAAGTCCATATGACAATGTAACAGTTGTAAATGAAGATATATTGAAAGCCAACGTCAAAAAAGAAATTGAAACGCACTTAAAAGACTGCGATAAAATTATGTTGGTTGCCAATTTACCTTATTACATTACGACGCCTATATTGATGAATTTACTAGAAAATGATTTACCAATAGATGGCTATGTTGTCATGATGCAAAAAGAAGTAGGAGAACGCTTAAACGCTGAAGTAGGTAGTAAAAGTTATGGTTCATTATCAATAGCTTGTCAGTATTACACTGAAACTGAACGTGTTTTAGTCGTCCCGAAGACTGTCTTTATGCCACCACCGAATGTTGATTCAATCGTTATTAAATTAACGAAACGTATTGAACCGATCGTCGAAGTAGATGATGAGAAACTACTATTCAAGCTTTCAAAAGGTGCTTTCGGACAAAGACGAAAAACAATTTTGAACAATTATATTAATGCAATTAAAGATGGCAAACTGCATAAAGATGAAATCGTCGAATGGCTAAATGCTTCAAACATAGACCCTAAGCGACGTGGTGAAACGCTAACAATACAAGAATATGCACACCTTTGTAACAATTTGAAAAAATACCCGAATTTATCTGTGTAAATATATTGACATTGCTTTATCAACTTGATAAAATTTAAATTTTATTTGACAAAAATCCGCTTTCGTAGTATAATTTTATATATAGCGAGGTGGGTCAATATGCCGAAGACTTTAGTAGACATCAAAAAAATATTGGAATGTCAATTAGGAAATCGTATTGTACTTAAAGCTAATGGAGGACGTAAGAAGTTAATTGAGCGAAGTGGCGTGCTTAAGGAAACGTATCCATCAGTTTTCGTGGTCGAATTAGATCAAGAGAAACATAATTTTGAGCGTGTATCTTATACATACACTGATGTATTAACTGAGAATGTCCAAGTAACTTTTATGAATGAACATAAAGAGGAATTCATAGTTCAATAATTAAAGGTATTTAATAAAAAACTCTACGCGATATGACTGTGATATGGCGTAGGGTTTTTTATTATGCCAAAAAATAGAATAAAGCTAATACTTTCTAACTTTTATTTATGGTAAAATCATAATAATAAGTTTTAGAGAGGGCAAGTATATGATTTATGAAACTGCACCAGCAAAAATTAATTTAACATTAGATACGTTATATAAACGTGAAGATGGGTATCATGAAGTGGAAATGATTATGACGACCATCGACTTGAATGACCGATTAACATTTGAGTGTAGAGACGATGGGGAAATTATTATTGATGTAGAACATAATTTTGTACCAAGTGATCATAGAAATTTAGCTTATAAAGCAGCAAAGTTGATGCAAGATAGATACAATATTGAAAAAGGTGTGAAGATTTCATTAGAAAAAAGCATACCGATTTCAGCAGGTTTAGCTGGTGGGTCAAGTGATGCAGCCGCTACTTTTAGAGGTTTGAATGAATTATGGGGGATTAACGAATCTTTAGAAACATTAAGTGAGTTGGCTTCGGAAATTGGATCAGATATTTCGTTTTGTATTTATGGAAAAACTGCTTTATGCCAAGGTAGAGGTGAGAAAATTACGCACTTACCTAAACCACCTTCAGCATGGGTTGTTATCGCGAAACCAGATATAGGTGTTTCAACGCCTGAAATATACGGCGCATTAGATTTGGAAAACAAGGAAGAAGTACAAACACAAGCGTGTCTTAAAGCAATCGAAAATAACGATTATGCCACAATGTGTCAGTCGCTTGGCAACAGCCTTGAAAAAGTTACAATGCAGCTGTATCCAGAAGTTGAGAAATTGAAGAATACTATGAGTAATACTGGTGTAGATGCTGCTTTAATGAGTGGTAGTGGCCCGACTATATATGGCTTTGTTCAAAAAGAAAGACAAGCTAAGCAAGTATATAATGCTTTGATGGGATGTTGTAACGATGTATACATCGCGAGACTGCTTGGATAGCTTTGAGGAATGCGAACGATTATAGTATAATTAGGCTTAAAATACGGAATAGAGATTGGAGTTTTATAAATGAGGTTTAAACGAAGTGAAAGAATCGTTTATATGACACAATATTTATTGAAACATCCGAACGAGTTAGTGCCGTTGACTTATTTTGTGAATCATTTTGGTCAGGCAAAGTCGTCTATTAGTGAAGATATACAAATTATTAAAGAAACGTTTACTGCTGAGAGACTTGGTATTATAGAAACGACTGCCGGTGCAAGTGGCGGCGTAACTTACCGACCTAAAATGTACGTCGAAGAAGCACGTGAATTGATTGAAAAATTGTGTGAATTACTAAAAGAAAAAGAAAGACTGTTGCCAGGTGGCTATTTATTTATGTCAGATTTAGTAGGGAATCCTAAACTATTAAATCAAGTAGGGGAATTAATCGCTACAATGTACATGGATGAAGAACTTGATGCGGTAGTTACAATAGCAACAAAGGGTATTTCTTTAGCAAATGCCGTGGCGAAAGTGCTTAATTTGCCAGTTGTGGTTATAAGAAAAGACAATAAAGTAACAGAAGGATCTACAGTATCGATTAACTATGTGTCTGGGTCTTCTAGAAAGATTGAGACAATGGTTTTATCAAAAAGAACATTGCCTGAATATTCGAATGTATTGATTGTTGATGACTTTATGAGAGCAGGCGGATCTATTAATGGTGTAATCAATTTGATGAATGAGTTTAAAGCTACAGTAAAAGGGGTATCAGTACTTGTAGAATCAAAAGAAGTTAAACATCGATTGATTGAAGATTATACATCTTTAGTTAGGTTATCTGACGTAGACGAGTACAATCAACAATTTTCAGTAGAAGAAGGCAACTGTTTAAAAAGATTTAATTAAAAGGAGAGTAATCAACATGAAAAGTATTAACGCAACAAACGCTCCAGAAGCTTTAGGACCATATTGCCATGCAGTAGTAGTAGATAGTTTAGTATTTACTTCTGGTCAAATACCATTAAATCAACAAGGTGAAGTCGTTTCTGAAGATGTCAAAGAACAAACTAAGCAAGTACTAGAAAATTTAAAAGTCGTACTTCAAGAAAGTGGCGCATCTTTAGATAGTGTCGTTAAATCTTTAATTTTCATAAAAGATATGAACGATTTCCAAGACATCAATGCCGTATACGGCGAATATTTTAATGAACATTTGCCTGCTAGAAGTTGTGTGGAAGTTGCACGTTTACCGAAAGATGTAAAAGTTGAAATCGAAATGATTGCAAAAATAAATAACTAACTTCAATTAATATGATGCTGCTACTTTAAATAGACAAAACAGGGGGCACACAAATCATGAAGGTAACAGATGTGAGATTAAGAAAAATTCAAACGGATGGAAGAATGAAAGCATTAGTTTCTATAACATTAGATGACGCTTTTGTTATTCACGACTTAAGAGTAATCGAGGGAAATTCAGGACTGTTTGTGGCTATGCCTAGTAAGCGTACGCCAGATGGGGAATTTAGAGATATTGCTCATCCCATTAATTCTGAAATGAGACAAGAGATTCAAGAAGCGGTTATGAAAGTATATGATGAAACAGATGAAGTCATTATTCCAAAATCAGCTCAAGAAGCCTCAAATTCAGAGGATAGCGATGAAGCATCAGACAGTGAAGAAGAATAACGATATTTAAAGTACTCAGCTCACGTATATTGATAAACAGCAGTTAAAATCTTGTGATTTTAACTGCTGTTTTTTTATATGTCATGATAATGGCTTTGTTAATAAGGAAACGTTTACTTGAACTCTTTCTTGATACTATGCGGTCAATTAAATTATAATAGACTAAAGTGTGTATAAATGGAGGTATTTGCAATGCAAAAATATGCAGTTGTATTAGCTGCTGGTAAAGGTACAAGAATGAAATCTAAACTTTACAAAGTACTACATACAGTAGCTGGAGAAGCAATGGTTCAACATGTTATAGATAGCGTGAAAAATGCAGGTGTTGATAAAGTCGTAACAGTTGTTGGGCATGGTGCTGAAAAAGTCAAAGAAACAATCGGTCATGCATCTCAGTTTGTACATCAAGAAGAACAATTAGGAACAGCACATGCAGTAAAGACTGCTAAGGATATATTAGGTACTGAAAAAGGCACAACAATTGTTGTATGTGGAGACACACCATTAATCAGTGACGAAACAATTAAAAACTTATTAGATTTTCATGAGTCTGAAAGTGCAGTAGCAACTGTCTTGTCTGCAAAAGTTGATAACCCGTTTGGTTACGGTAGAATCATTCGTGATGAAAATGGTTTGGTTTCTGGAATTGTCGAACAAAAAGATGCTTCTTCTGCTGAAGCTGAAGTTAATGAAATAAGTTCTGGTATATTTGCTTTCGATAACGAAAAGTTGTTTGAAACACTTGAAAAAGTAAACAATGATAACGCACAAGGTGAATATTATTTACCAGATGTGATTCGCATCCTAAAAGAAGAAAATGAAAAAGTTTCTGCTTTTATTACGAACGATGTTGACGGCATTATGGGTGTGAATGATAGAGTGCAACTTGCGAAAGCGGAACAGAAAATGAAAGAACGTATCAATCATCAACATATGCTAAATGGCGTAACATTTATTGATCCAGCTACAACTTATATCGGGAAACAAGTCGTAATTGGTGAAGATACAGTTGTAGAACCAGGTGTAAGACTTTCTGGCACAACAATTATAGGAAAAAATGTTACGATAGGAATGAATTCTGACATCAAAAATAGTACAATTAAAGATGATGCTACAATTAAACAATCTGTTATTACAGATTCAGTTGTAGGCGAAAACGCTACAGTAGGACCATTTGCACAATTAAGACCAGGTTCTGAACTAGGCAAAGATACGAAAATTGGTAACTTTGTTGAAACTAAAAAGGCTGTCTTAAAAGATGGCGCTAAAGTTTCACACTTAAGCTATATCGGAGATGCAGAAGTAGGTGCAAGAACAAATATTGGTTGTGGTTCTATCACTGTAAATTATGATGGCGTGAATAAATTCCGTACGGTTATAGGAGATGATGCATTTATTGGATGTAATTCAAATCTAGTTGCACCAGTAGAAATTGGAGATGGATCATTCATAGCAGCAGGGTCAACAATTACAGATGATGTACCAAATGAAAGCTTGGCGCTAGGTCGCGCTAGACAAACGACTAAAGAAGGATATTATAAAACGAAATAAAAGGAGCCGTCAAAACATGAGTCAAAATGATATCGGAGGAACAGAAATGTTGAACACTGAATATAAGAACTCTTCATTAAAAATATTTTCGCTTGAAGGTAACCAACCATTAGCGCAAGAAGTTGCCAATTTAGTAGGGATTCCATTAGGTAAATCTACAGTTAAGAGATTTGCTGATGGTGAAGTTCAAATTAATATTGAAGAAAGTATCCGTGGTTGTGATGTGTTTATTATTCAACCAACATCAAACCCAGTGAATGAACACTTGATGGAATTATTAATTATGATTGATGCTTGTAAACGTGCATCTGCAGCGAATATTAATATTGTAATGCCTTATTACGGTTATGCAAGACAAGACCGTAAAGCTAGAAGCCGTGAACCGATCACTGCTAAACTTGTGGCAAATATTATTGAAAAAGCTGGCGCAAGCAGAATGATAGCACTTGATTTACATGCACCTCAAATTCAAGGGTTCTTTGACATACCGATTGATCATTTAATGGGCGTACCAATTTTATCAAATTACTTCTTAGAAAAAGGTTTAGATCCTGAATCAACAGTTGTTGTTTCACCTGACCATGGTGGCGTAACAAGAGCGCGTAAAATGGCTGACCGTCTAAAAACACCTATCGCTATTATTGATAAACGTCGTCCGAAACCAAACGTAGCAGAAGTTATGAATATTGTTGGAGATATTAATGGTAAGACTGCCATCATTATCGACGATATTATTGATACAGCTGGAACAATTACATTAGCAGCAGATGCACTTGTTAAAAAAGGTGCGAAAGAAGTATATGCTTGTTGTACACACCCTGTATTATCAGGACCAGCAAAAGAACGTATCGAAAATTCTCAAATTAAAGAATTAGTTGTTACAAACTCAATTCAATTACCAGAAGATAGAAAACCTGCAAACGTTAAAGAATTGTCTGTAGCAGAATTATTAGCACAAGCAATTGTTAGAGTATATGAACAAGAATCTGTTAGTGTGCTATTTGATTAATTTATAATATTCGTGTATAATAACAAACGGTTCATTTTTATGGACTAAATAACCACTTACAAGCAGCAATTGTTGTTGATGGGTAAGTGTAGGAGCGCATATCGCGCATAAATGAAAGGTGGAAAAGATAATGGCTTCATTAAAGTCAGTTATCCGTCAAGGTAAACAAACTCGTTCTAGTTTACGTAAATTAAGAGCTTCAGGTATTATCCCAGCAGTTGTATATGGTTACGGTGCTAAAAATACATCTGTTAAAGTTGATGAAGTTGAATTCATCAAAACAATTCGTGAAGTTGGACGTAACGGCGTTATCGAATTAGGTGTTGGTTCAAAAACAATCAAAGTTATGGTTTCAGATTATCAATATGATTCTCTTAAAAACCAAATCACTCACGTTGACTTCTTAGCTATCAACATGAAAGAAGAATTAACTGTAGACGTACCTGTAGTATTAGTAGGTGAATCAGTTGGTGCTTCTGAAGGTGGCGTAGTTCAACAACCATTATTCGACTTACAAGTTACAACTACTCCAGATGCAATTCCTGAAAATATCGAAGTTGATATTACAGAATTAGCTATTGGTGATAGCTACTTAGTAGGCGACTTAGATGCAACTGATAAATACACTATCGAAAACGATAAAGAAGAAGCAGTTGTAACAGTAGTTCCTCCAACAGAAGAACCTGCTGAAGATGCTGAAGAAACTGCAGCTGAAGAAGCTGATGCAGTAGCAGAAGAAGCTGAAAAAGAAGAAGCAGAAGAAGAAGAAAAATAATATTTTTTAAATCTTCAACCCAACACATTTGTGTTGGGTTTTTTTATTTAAGTATAGATAGATGAAATAAATCACAAAAATGCTATAATATATACTTAGTATTAATATGGAGGTTACAACATGAAATGTATTGTTGGACTTGGAAATATCGGAAAGAAATATGACCTTACGCGTCATAATATTGGCTTTGAAGTAGTTGATAAATTGCTTGATCGTCACCAATTAGACTTAGATAAACAAAAATTTAAAGGCGCATATACAATAGGGCTTATAAATGGAGAGAAAGTAATGCTTATTGAGCCTATGACTTTCATGAATTTATCAGGTGAAGCTGTAAGACCACTAATGGATTATTATAATATAGATATAGAGGATTTAGTTGTACTCTATGATGACATGGACCAGTCTCAAGGTCATTTGAGACTACGTCAGAAAGGAAGTGCTGGTGGTCATAACGGTATGAAGTCTTTAATTCAACATTTAGGGACAGACCGTTTTAACCGTATTAGAATCGGAATTGATCGTCCTACAAATGGCATGAGTGTACCGAGTTATGTGCTTCAAAAGTTCTCTGATGATGAAATGATTACAATGGAAAAAGTGATCGAACGCGCAGCAGATGCTTGTGAAGCTTTAATTAAAGGCGAAACTTTTCAGAATGTGATGAACCAGTATAATGGTGAAGTTATATGAAACACGTTATCCATGAAATCATACAAGCAGACGAACGATTTCAAGAATTAACGCAAATATTTGGAGAAAAGAACATACTCATAACAGGACTGAATCAGTCGAGTAAAGCACTACTCATTTTAGAACAATATCTTAAAAACGATAAACAACTCGTTATCGTAACAAATAACTTGTATCAGGCGGATAAATTAGAAGCGGATATTCTTCAATTATTGCCACCTGATGAAGTATTTAAGTTTCCTGTACAAGATATTATGATAGAAGCGTTCTCGACACAAAGTCCCGATTTAATGAGTGAACGTATCAGAACATTAACCCAACTTGCTCAAGGCAAGAAGGGCTTATTTATCGTGCCTATAAATGGCTTGAAAAAACAATTAACACCGAAGCACATTTGGAATGAACATTATAAATCAATTCAAATAGGTGATGATATTGATTTAGATGTATGGGCTAATCAATTGATTGATATGGGTTATAAGAGGCAATCGTTAGTATCAGCAGTTGGTGAGTTCTCGATTCGTGGTGGGTTGATTGATATCTATCCAGTAACTGGAGATCCTGTTCGAATTGAATTGTTTGATACTGAAGTAGACGGTATGAGATTGTTTGACGTTGAAACGCAACGCTCTTTAGGTAATGTTGAACAAGTTGAAATTACAACGGCTAGTGATTATATTTTTACAAGTGAACAAATTAGCCAACTTCCAGAACGTATGGAAGAAGCATATGAAAAGACAAGACAACAATTATCTACAGAAATGCGTCCTGACTTAAAAGATACGTATCAAACGATATTGATGCAAAGTGATGAATTGAAAGATCATCAAATTTTAAGACGTGTGATTTCATTTATGTATGATGAAGTGACAACTTTAACAGATTATTTTGCGGATGATACACTTGTTGTTGTAGACGAATATAATCGAATTAAAGAAACTGAACATTCATTAGACGTTGAAATCGAAGAATTTACGCAATCGCTAATAGAATCAGGACAAGGATTTATTGGGCAACGCTTTATTTCTGAACATGCTTTTACAGAGCTGTTACATCAACATAAAATCGCTTATTTCACTTTATTTACTGCAAGTATGCCAGTTGAAATTGAAGAGATGGTGAAATTCTCATGTAAACCTGTTCAAAGGTTCTATGGACAATACGACATTATGCAATCAGAGTTTGATCGCTTTATGAAACAAGGATTCACAGTCGTATTATTAGCAGAATCTGAAACGAGAAAGTCTCGTATTCAAAGTATGTTAAACGACATGAAAATTCCAACTGTTATAGATAGGGTAGAACAAGTCGGTGACCGAGGACAAGCTGTCGTAACAGATGGCGCGCTGTCTGAAGGGTTCGAATTACCTTATATGAAACTTGTCGTCGTGACAGAAAAAGAACTTTTCAAAGCACGTGAAAGAAAACAATCTAAAAGAAGACAAAAGTTATCTAATGCTGAAAAAATAAAATCTTATCAAGAATTGAATGTGGGAGATTATGTTGTACACGTACATCATGGTGTTGGTAAATATTTAGGTGTTGAAACATTAGAAGTATCCGGCATTCATAAAGATTATATTAAAATTCAATACAAAGGTACCGATCAATTATTTGTACCAGTTGATCAAATGAATGATGTTCAGAAGTTTGTTGGATCAGATGATAAAGAGCCAAAGGTGAATAAACTTGGCGGTACAGAATGGAAAAAGACAAAAGCTAAAGTTCAAAAAAATGTGGAGGACATTGCGGATGAACTGTTGAAACTTTATCAAGAGAGAGAACAAGTTGAAGGTTATCAATACGGTCCGGATACTGAAGAACAAATGACATTTGAAATGGACTTTCCATATGAACCTACGCCTGACCAAGTCACTTCTTTAGAAGAAATTAAAGCAGATATGGAAAAAAGAAGACCGATGGATAGACTGCTTTGTGGTGATGTTGGATATGGTAAGACTGAGGTAGCAATAAGAGCTGCATTTAAAGCAGTCTTGGAAGGTAAGCAAGTAGCCGTGCTCGTACCAACAACGATTCTTGCCCAACAGCACTTTGAAACATTCAGAGAACGTATGCAAGAATATCCAGTAGAAATTCAAATGATGAGTAGATTTAGAACGCCTAAACAAGTTAAAGAGACGAAAGCCGGTATCAAATCTGGATTTGTAGACATTGTTGTAGGTACTCATAAATTACTAAGTAAAGATGTTGAATATAAAGATTTAGGTTTATTAATCGTCGATGAAGAACAAAGATTTGGTGTGAAACATAAAGAAAGAATTAAAGCATTAAAGACAAATGTAGACGTTCTTACTTTAACTGCTACACCAATTCCGAGAACGCTTCATATGAGTTTATTAGGTGTTAGAGACTTATCTGTTATTGAAACACCACCTGAAAACAGATTCCCTGTTCAAACGTATGTATTAGAACAGAATATGAGTTTTGTTAAAGAAGCACTAGAACGTGAACTTTCACGTGGTGGACAAGCATTCTATTTATATAACCGCGTGCAGTCTATATATCAAAAGAGTGAACAGTTATCTATGCTCATGCCTAATGCGAGAATTGGTGTTGCTCATGGACAAATGACAGAACGAGAATTAGAAGAAACGATGTTGAATTTTGTCGATGGAGAATACGATATTTTAGTAACAACGACGATTATTGAAACGGGTGTCGATGTTCCAAATGCTAATACATTGATTATTGAAGATGCTAATAGATTTGGATTGAGTCAATTGTATCAGTTGCGTGGACGAGTAGGCCGTTCTAGTCGAATTGGTTATGCATATTTCTTACATGAACAAAACAAAGTACTGACTGAAGTTGCTGAGCAAAGACTGCAAGCTATTAAAGAATTTACAGAACTAGGTTCAGGATTTAAAATTGCCATGCGTGATTTGAATATTCGTGGTGCAGGAAACTTATTAGGTAGTCAGCAACATGGCTTCATAGATTCTGTAGGTTATGACTTATATTCTCAAATGTTAGAAGAAGCGGTTAATGTAAAACGAGGTATAGAACCAGAATCAGAAGTACCACAACTTGAAGTAGATATTAAAATAGATGCCTATATCCCTGCTGAATACATTAAGAATGAACAAGCCAAAATTGAAATGTACAAAAAATTAAGATCAATTACGACGCAATCTCAATTGGAAGATATTCAAGATGAACTAATCGATCGTTTTGGTGAATATCCTGTTGAAGTTCAGCGTTTATTAGATGTTGTGGAAGTAAGATTGAACGGTATTCACTTCGGTATTACAGAAATTAAAGAAGTCGCTAAAGTGATACAACTGACAGCTTCAGAATATACAACAAATCATTTAAAAGGTGATGTGTTGTTTAAAGTTACTGAACCATTAGGTAGAAAACTAAAAATAGCTGTTTCAGACAATCAAATGGTGTTTAAATTACAAAAATCAAAACAATGGTTAGACGACTTGAAATTCTTAACTAATGTGATCAATGAAAGTTTGGTAGACGATGACACAATCTAAACCCATTTTTAATAGTGTATTGTTGTTAACAGGCACGATGGTCATTGTTAAAATTTTAAGCGCAATTTATAGAGTGCCTTACCAAAATGTTTTAGGTGATGAAGGATTATATGCATATCAACAAGTATATCCGCTTGTTGCGATTGTGAGTGTTGTAAGTTTAAACGCGCTTCCTAGTGTCATGAGTAGCTGGATGATTCAACGTAAACAATCAGAAATAATAGGTATGTTCTGGTTTTTACAAATGACTTGTTTATTGATAAGTGTTGCTATATTTTTAAGTGCACAATTGGTAAGTGGACTGATGGGTGACACGAACTTAACGCCTATGATTCGTATGGCGAGTTTAGCGCTAATACCACTTGTATTTATCTCAATGGTACGAGGGTATTATCAAATGAAACATCAGATGAACTTTATTGCCGTTTCACAGGTGATTGATCAAGTCGTTAGAGTCGGTGTGATTTTAACCGCGATTTTGCTGTTTGTTGGCTTTAATATTTCGATTTATCAAGCTGGCACAATCGCAATCAGTGGATCTGTATTGGGATTAAGTTGTATTGCAATTTACTTCTGGTTTAAAAGAAAACCTAGATTGAGATTTTCCTGGGAAATAAAGTTGAAAGACACTAAAAATATCGTGACGATGACAATTTTGTATGCCATTTCTTATTTGATATTGATCTTATGGCAAATTGTAGATTCATTTACGCTTATACATCTGTTGCAAGAGAATGGTTATAGCTTTCATGAGAGTATAAAAGTAAAAGGTGTGTTTGATAGAGGTGCTTCATTAATTCAGATGGGGCTTATCATCACAACGACATTTAGTTTTGTGCTTATTCCATTGTTAACAGAACATCTGCAAAAGAAAAATCATCAACTCGTGAATGAATATGCTAATACATCGTTAAAGATAACAGTCTTATTTAGTATGGCTGCCGCATTTGGCTTAATGAACTTACTGCCATTATTAAATACTGTATTCTTTAAGACGAATGAATTAATCGGCACGCTGAGCGTCTTTATGCTCGCAGTTGTATTCGTGACATTTATCATTATGTATACAGCGTTATTGCAAGTGAAATTAAATAGAAATATATTATTTATTGCGCTCATGATTGGTATGGTAACGAAATTGATCGGGAATTACTGTTTTGTACTGCAGTTTGGTATATTTGGTGCAAGTTTATCGACAGTCTTGTCGCTCGCTATATATACATTGATTTTGCATGTACGTGTGATGAAACTTTATCAATTTCAACGTATGGGTTTGTTTATGATTAAAGTAATCACTTTACTTGCGATCATGTCTGTATTTGTACAAGTGGTACTGCTCATTCCAACGCACACGAGAATGACAAGTTTATTAATTATGTTACTGGCAGGTATTGTTGGCGTAATGGTTGTCATAATAGGTATAATAAAAATGAAAATATTAATAAAAGATGAATGGAAACATTTGCCTTTAATGGATAAAATAATAAAGGAGTAATTAACATATGGCACAACAAATACTAGTTGTTGGCTTAGGTAATTATAGTTTAGAAGAATTGCCAATGGGCGTTTACCGTAAACTTCAATCAGCTGACGTTATATATGCGCGTACGCTAGACCATCCAGTCGTTAAAGAATTAGAAGACTTAAATTGGCAAGGTTTTGATTATATTTATGAAAAGCACGATGATTTTCTTAATGTATATTCTGAAATTGTCGATACATTGATTGAAAAAGCTGAACATGAAAACATTATTTATGCGGTGCCTGGTGACCCAATGGTAGCTGAAACAACGACGCAGCTTCTATTAGAGAAAGCGCCGGATGTACACGTGTTAGGTGGGAAAAGCTTTTTAGATGATATGTTCAGAGCTGTTAATATTGATCCGAATGACGGGTTTACATTATTAGACGGAACGAGTTTGTCTGAGACTTCATTAAATATAAGAACGAATACGATTATTACACAAGTGTATGATCAATTAGTTGCATCGGATATTAAAGTTACATTGATGGAAAGATATCCAGATGACCATCCTGTGCAACTCGTTTCTAATGCAAGACTAGGTGAAGCGGATGTCATTTCATGTCCATTGTATGAAATGGACCATCATGCTGAGCTATCAAATTTAACAAGTTTATTCATTCCGAAAATAACTAAAGATGAACAACTATATGGTGATTTTCAATATTTAGAACAAACTATTGATACATTAGTGTCCGAAGAAGGTTGTCCTTGGGATAAAGTACAAACCCATGAAACATTGAAGCGTTATGTACTTGAAGAGGCATTTGAATTAATAGAAGCAATTGATGAAGATGATATTGATCATATGATAGAAGAACTTGGAGACATATTGTTACAAGTGATGCTACATGCTGCGATTGGAAAGAAAGAAGCATACTTTGATGTAAGAGAAGTGATACAAACATTAACGTCTAAGATGATACGTAGACATCCACATGTGTTTGGTGACCAAGAAGCGAATGATATTGAAGACCTCAAGAAAATTTGGAATGATGAAAAACAAAAAGAAGGCAAAGTTAAACGTGAGAAACTAGAAAAAATATTTGCTGATTACTTTTTGAAGTTGTATGATAAAACCAAATTAGAGGGATACGGTGAACAATTATTAAAAGAATTTATAAATAAAGGAGATTTAACAATTTGAGATTAGATAAATATTTAAAAGTATCTAGACTGATTAAACGTCGTACACTTGCTAAAGAAGTGAGTGACCAAGGTAGAGTTAAAGTAAATGGTCAAGTTGCTAAAGCAGGAACGACTGTAAGTGTTGAAGATGAATTGGAAATTAGATTAGGTAATAGAATAATTGTTGTCAAAGTGACAGGATTATCTGAACATGCTAATAAAGAAAATGCGAAGACAATGTTTGAAGTCATCAAAGAAGAAAAAATTCAAGATTCTATATAAATAAGGAGGTACACCAATGGCGCAAAAAATTAAAAATCTAGATAATGAATATACACAGTCCCAAAACAAACAAAAAAAGACTGTCAATAAAACGCGCCAAGTGATACGCAAGCGACTTACCTTATTTGGTGGAGTATTATTGTTAATAATCGTTATTATGATCATCATGCTATTTCTACAAAAAAATCGTAATGATGAATTAGTGCAAGAGCGTAAAGAAAAAGCTGTCACATATGAAAAATTACAAGATAAAGAGATAGAACTTAAAGAACAAATTAAACGACTGAACGATAAAGAATATATAGAAAAACTCGCGAGAAGTGAATACTTTTTAAGCAATGATGGTGAAATTATTTTTAAATTACCAGAAGACAAAAAAGACGCGGAAAATGATAAATAATCTGTTTATGGCGTTGTATAATTTTGTATAGAAGCATATAATAAGGTTAAAGTGAATTTATATCAGGAGGATACAGTAATAATATGTCAATTGAAGTAGGCAATAAAGTCAAAGGGAAAGTTACAGGTATTAAGAATTTTGGTGCATTTGTTGAATTACCTGAAGGGAAAAGTGGCCTTGTGCATATCAGTGAAGTTGCTGATAACTACGTCGAGAACGTGAATGACCATTTAACTGTAGGCGATGAAGTAGAAGTTAAAGTATTAACAGTAGCTGATGATGGAAAGATTAGTTTATCTATTAAAAAAGCTAAAGAACGTCCAAAGCGCCAAGCGCCTAAGAAAGAAGCTAAGCCTGAAGACTTTGAGAAGAAATTATCAAACTTTTTAAAAGATAGTGAGGATAAGTTAACATCTATTAAGAGACAAACTGAATCACGTCGTGGCGGTAAAGGTGCAAGACGATAATGGATTATAATAAAAAGAGGCTAATTAGTTGAGCCTCTTTTTATTTTGACAAGATCAAATGAATTTTTGAAAATTGAGGTGTGTAATCATGCTGAATGTAACTTGGCAACAAGAGGATGATTTAGCTTTAGCTGTTTCGACAGGAATAGATAGCATGTCACTTTTACACATGTTAAACACAACTTATAAAGACACATATCGTAAGTTAATTTGTTTACATGTCAACCATGGTTTAAGAGAAGCCTCGCGAGAAGAAGCGAAATTTATAAAACAATTTTGCGAAAAACATCATATTGAAATATATATCAAGACATTGGATTTGAGCGAAACAGTTAGTCACAATAAGAGCATACAAGATATTTCTAGACAATTGAGATATGAATGGTTTGATGAAATGATGAAACAAACCGGTAGCGATGTATTGTTGACGGCACACCATATGGATGACCAAAAAGAAACCATTGCTTATCGACTATTTACTGGGAGAATTGGCCGTGCACCTTTAGGTATTCAACAAGTTCAAAAAAGAAATGAATATATGATTTGTAGACCGTTGTTAAATGTATCCAAATCATTTATAAAACAATATCAACAAGAAAATGATTTTAAGTACTACGAAGATGATTCAAATAAAGATAGTAAATATACTCGCAACTATTTACGAAATCAATTGTTGCCTGTTATTGAAGAAAGGCCAGAATTTTCAACAGATCATTTACTGGATTTAAATCAATGGATGAATGATGCAAGAAAATTAATTATAACTGCAGCAGATGATTTTATTGCTAAAGAAATAAAACTGTCTGATCATGTTGAAATTAATCGTGATGCATTTAATCAGCTGAACGATTTAATTAAGATTCAAGTATTAGATCAATTAATGGCTCAATATGTTAAACGAAGATATAGCGAGAAGTCATATAAAGAATGGATGCACGTATTTAATAATTTTTCAAAACAATCCGTCATTCCTATATCTGATGATTGGCAGTTTATAGTAGCATATGATAAATTATTACTATGTGAAGATATTGAGTTCAATGTAAATTCTAAATTTATAAATCGTAATGAACAATATGTATTTGGGAATTGGTTAATTGAAACGAAAGACATAGCATCGCCTTTATTTGTAAGAACGAGAATGTCTGGAGATCGTGTTCAGTATTATAACCGGGGAAATAAACATCACAAAAAAGTTAACAGAATCATGATTGACAACAAGATTGACATACATAAAAGAAACAATTGTCCAATTATTTTATATGGTGATGACATTATTGCAATTGGTGATTTTTGGATGGATTCTAACTTTAAAAACGCACTAACTATTACTTATATTGGAGATGACTTTAATGAAAGACTCGATTAAGTCTGTTGTATTATCAGAAGAACAGATTCAAGAAAGATGCAAAACATTAGGAAAGCAAATCACAGAGGATTATAATGGGAAGACACCTATTTGTGTAGGTATTTTAAAAGGTTCAATCATGTTTATGGCTGATTTAATTAAATACATTGATACACATGTAGAAATAGACTTTATGGATGTTTCTAGTTATCACGGTGGTACAGAATCAACTGGAGAAGTTAAAATTTTAAAAGACTTAAGTACTTCTGTTGAAAATAGAGATGTCATTATCATTGAAGATATTTTAGAAACAGGTACAACTTTAAATTCTATCGTTGATTTATTGAAATACAGAAATGTTAATTCTATTGAAATCGTAACATTGTTAGATAAACCGATGAAACGTAAAGTAGATATCGAAGCTAAATATGTCGGAGAAAAAATTCCAGATGAATTTGTTGTAGGATACGGACTAGATTATGCTGAGAAATATCGTAATTTACCATACATTGGTACACTTAAACCAGAAATATATCAATGATGCGTATAAGCAAGTTTAATTACTAGCGTATGAAATTACAAATATGGTAAAATTTTTGTTAGTTTTATTAATTGAGTAGGAGGACAAATTGAATGCAAAAAGCTTTTCGTAATATATTAATGATCGCGCTTTTAGCTATCGTCCTATTTGGTGTATTCCAGTTCATTAATGGCAATGGACAATCACCAAAACAGCTTACATATAATGAGTTTATGACGAAGCTAGAAAAAGGCGATTTAAAAACGTTAACTATTCAACCAGAACAGAATGTTTATATGGTTAGCGGTGAATTGAAAAAAGGTAAAGATGAAACATATACATCTTCTATTTTATTTAATAATCAAGATGACTTGAAAAAAATAACAGCAACTGCTGAGAAACAAGATGATTTGAAATTTAATGTTAAAGAAGAAGAAAAACAAAGTGTGTTTGTTAGTGTATTAACAACGCTTATCCCAGTTTTAATTATTGCATTTTTATTCATCTTCTTCTTAAGCCAAATGCAAGGCGGCGGCGGTGGCGGCGGCCGAGTAATGAACTTTGGTAAGTCAAAAGCCAAGCTATATGATAATCAGAAGAAACGTGTAAGATTCTCTGATGTAGCAGGTGCCGATGAAGAGAAACAAGAGTTAGTGGAAATAGTTGATTTCCTTAAAGATAATCGTAAATTCAAGAAAATGGGTGCGCGTATTCCGAAAGGTGTCTTACTAGTTGGTCCTCCAGGTACAGGTAAAACATTACTTGCTAGAGCTGTAGCAGGTGAAGCGGGTACACCATTCTTCTCAATCAGTGGTTCAGACTTCGTTGAGATGTTCGTTGGTGTCGGTGCAAGTCGTGTGCGTGACTTATTCGAGAACGCTAAGAAAAATGCACCATGTATTATCTTTATAGATGAGATTGATGCTGTTGGTCGTCAACGTGGCGCTGGTGTTGGTGGCGGTCACGATGAACGTGAACAAACATTAAACCAATTATTAGTAGAAATGGATGGATTCGGTGAAAATGAAGGTATCATTATGATAGCTGCAACTAACCGTCCTGATATTTTAGACCCTGCATTATTACGTCCAGGACGTTTCGATAGACAAATCCAAGTTGGACGCCCAGATGTAAAAGGACGTGAAGCAGTACTTAAAGTACATGCTCGTAATAAACCGTTAGACGAAACTGTTGACTTAAAAGCAATTTCTCAAAGAACGCCTGGTTTCTCTGGTGCAGACTTAGAGAACTTGTTAAATGAAGCATCATTAGTAGCAGCACGTTCTAACAAAACGAAAATTGATATGAGAGATATCGAAGAAGCGACTGATAGAGTTATTGCAGGTCCAGCTAAGAAAACAAGAATGATTTCTGAAAAAGAAAAAAATATTGTTGCTTATCACGAAGCGGGTCATACAATTATCGGTTGTGTATTGGATGAAGCAGAAATGGTTCATAAAGTTACAATCGTTCCACGTGGTCAAGCTGGTGGATATGCAATGATGCTTCCTAAAGAAGATCGTTACTTTATGACTGAACCAGAATTATTAGATAAGATAGTAGGTTTACTTGGTGGTCGTGTATCTGAAGAAATAAACTTTGGAGAAGCATCAACAGGTGCTCATAATGACTTCCAACGTGCAACAAACATTGCGCGTAAGATGGTTACTGAATATGGTATGAGTAAAAAATTAGGTCCATTACAATTCGGTAGTACGGATAGTGGACAAGTATTTTTAGGTAAAGATATGCAATCTGAACCAAATTATTCAGACCAAATTGCTTATGAAATTGATTCAGAAGTACAACGTATCATTAAAGAACAATACGAACGTTGTAAACAAATTCTAACTGAACATAAATCACAATTAGAATTAATTGCTAAGACGCTTCTAGTAGAAGAAACATTAGTAGCTGAACAAATTCAATCATTATTCCATGAAGGTAAGTTACCAGAAGTTAAATATGATGATTCTCATCTTAACCAAAATGAAGACTCAGATGAAGATAAATATGAAGGTGACTTAACGCAACAAGAAGGTACATTAGATATTGACGATGATGAAGTTGGTAAATCATATGAAGAAGTTAAAGAAGAAGTGTCACATGAAAAACGTCGTGAAGACACTGATTCAGATAGTGATTCGGACGAACCAGCTCATGAACAAGAGCCAAATATCGATGACCTAGGTGACAATAAACCGACAGATCGTAAAGAATAATTTCACAAAAGTCCCTTTCAACAAATTGATTGAGAGGGGCTTTTTTTTAAAGAAGGAGTATAAAACATGACAAAAGATTATTTAGTAAGAGGATTAGCTTTCAATGATGAAGTGAGAGCTTTTGCTGTTCAAACAACAAATACAATACAAGAAGCACAAACACGCCATTACACATGGCCAACTGCATCAGCAGCATTAGGTAGATCAATGACAGCTGGTGTGATGATGGGATCAATGCTAAAAAATGAAGAAAAATTAACCGTAACAATTGATGGCGGAGGACCAATTGGTAAAATTATGGTCGATGCTAATGCGAAAGGTAAAGTAAGAGGATATGTACAAAATCCACAAACGCATTTCCCATTAAACGATCAAGGTAAATTAGATGTTAGACGTGCTGTTGGAACAGACGGTATGTTAAGTGTCGTTAAAGATATCGGATTGAAAGATTACTTTACAGGTTCTACACCAATTGTATCAGGAGAACTTGGCGAAGATTTTACTTATTATTTTGTAACAAGTGAACAAGTACCTTCAGCAGTTGGTTTAGGTGTATTAGTAAATCCTGATAATACAATTAAAGCAGCAGGAGGTTTCATCATTCAACTTATGCCTGGTGCATCTGAAAAAACAATTTCAGCAATTGAAGAAAAAATTAATCAAATGGAACCTGTATCTAAATTGATCGATAGAGGATTATCACCAGAAGAAATAATTGAAACAGTATTAGGTAAAGAAAATACTAGAATTATTGACCATATGGATGTTGAGTTCAAATGTAATTGTTCTAGAGAAAAATTCCTAAATGCAATTAAAGGTCTTGGAGAAGCAGAAATTGATGCAATGATTAAAGAAGATCATGGTGCTGAAGCAGAATGTCATTTCTGTAGAACAAAGTATCAATATAGCGAAGAAGAATTAATCGAGCTTAAGAACGCACTTTAATTTAGTAAATACTTTCACTTTATATGAAGTTTTGTTATAATCATTATATCCGATAAATAAACTAGGGTATAAAAACTATTTAGGAGTGAAGTGTAAATGGCTAAGAGAGTAAATAATATTGTAGAATTAATTGGAGATACACCTGTAGTTAAATTAAACAAAGTAGTTGAAGAAGGTTCAGCAGACGTTTATGTAAAACTAGAATACCAAAACCCAGGTAGTTCAGTTAAAGATAGAATTGGTTTAGCGATGATTGAAGCTGCTGAAAAAGAAGGCAAAATCAAACCAGGCGACACAATTATTGAACCAACATCTGGTAACACAGGTATCGGTTTAGCAATGGTTGCAGCAGCTAAAGGTTATAAAGCTGTATTTGTAATGCCAGATACAATGAGTAGCGAACGTCGTGCTTTATTAAAAGCTTATGGCGCTGAATTAGTATTAACACCTGGTGCAGAAGGCATGAAAGGTGCTATCAAAAAAGCTAAAGAATTAAAAGAAGAAAAAGGCTATTTTGAACCACAACAATTCGAAAACCCAGCGAACCCTAAAATCCATGAATTAACAACTGGTCCTGAACTTGTTGAACAATTTGAAGGTGTTCAAATTGACGCTTTCTTAGCTGGTGTAGGTACTGGTGGTACTTTATCTGGAGCAGGTAAAGTGCTTAAAGAAAAATATCCTAATATTCAAGTAGTTGCGATTGAACCAGAAGCTTCACCTATTTTAAGTGGTGGTTCACCAGGTCCTCATAAATTACAAGGTTTAGGTGCAGGTTTCGTACCAGACACTTTAAACACAGATGTTTATGACGATGTTATTAAAGTAGGTAATGAAGAAGCAATGGAAATGTCTAGAAAAGTTGCCAAAGAAGAAGGTATCCTTGGTGGTATTTCATCTGGCGCTGCAATTGTAGCTGCATTGAAAAAAGCTAAAGAACTAGGTGAAGGCAAAACAGTAGTAACAGTTCTTCCAAGTAATGGTGAACGTTACCTATCTACACCACTTTACGCTTTTGAAGACTAATTGATAAATAAATGATTATATAATAAGTATCACGTCTATAATAAATAACTTTTGAAGTTATTTCATTTAGGCGTGATTTTTTAAATTTGTTATAATAAATTTATCTATGAAAAAGGAAGGAAGACTATCTTGGTGAATACGAAAATTATGGGTATATTAAATGTTACGCCAGATTCATTTTCTGACGGTGGTTCATATAATAGTGTAGATAAAGCAAGACAACACGCTGAGAAACTTATCTCAGAAGGTGCGGATATTATTGATATCGGTGGTGTATCTACTCGCCCAGGTTATACAGAAGTACCAGGTTATACAGAAGTAAGTTTAGAAGAGGAATTGGACAGAGTTATTCCAGTTGTAGAAGCGCTTAGTGATTTAGATGTACAACTTTCAGTAGATACATACAGAAGTAAAGTTGCTGAAGAATCTTTAAAAAGAGGCGTAACGATGATTAACGACCAGTGGGCTGGTTTATATGACCCGAATATATTGAACGTCGTTGCAGAATATAATGCTGAAATTGTGTTAATGCATAACGGCGACGGCAAGAGAGATGTTCCGGTAATGGAAGAATTATTGCTTACTTTATTAAAACAAGCAAACCAAGCAGAAATTTGTGGCATACCCGAAAAAAACATTTGGTTAGATCCTGGTATTGGTTTTGCAAAGTCTAGAGAAGAAGAACGTATTGTCATGTCACGATTAGATGAATTGGTCGCTACAGGTTACAATGTGTTGCTTGCGACAAGCCGAAAGCGATTGATCAATGACTTATTAGGTGGCGAAACTAATGTTGATGAACGTGATGAAGGTACAGCAGCAACAACAGCTTACGGAATAGAAAAAGGTGTCCATGCTGTGAGAGTCCACAATGTACAAATGAACAAAAGAGTAGCTAAGACGATAGATGCTCTGAAGGAGATTCGATTAAATGGATAGAATAATATTAGAAGGCATGTCTTTTTACGGATACCATGGTGCAATTGAAGCGGAAAATGAACTAGGACA
This sequence comes from Mammaliicoccus sp. B-M6, assembly GCF_022386965.1. NCBI lineage: Bacteria > Bacillati > Bacillota > Bacilli > Caryophanales > Staphylococcaceae > Mammaliicoccus > Mammaliicoccus sp. B-M6. Next base: position 2,899 of record NZ_JAJNHJ010000027.1, on the reverse strand, counting down.
AATCTTTATAGTAGATTTAGAATTATATTTAGATCTTTCTGAAGCGGGTGAAACAGATGACTTAGAAAATACTGTTCACTACGGTGAAGTATTTGAAGTAGTCAAAGAAATTATGGAAGGTAAACCAGTAAAATTAATCGAACATCTTGCAGAACGTATTGCAAAAGAGCTATTTTCGCACTATAATCGAGTATTGGAAACCAAAGTTAAGATTACTAAAAATAATCCACCGATACCTGGACATTATAAAGGTGTAGGTATTGAGATAGTGAGGAAGAGATAAATGCATACTGCATATTTAGGTTTAGGCAGTAATATGGGAGATAGGCAACATCAACTGCAAGAAGCTGTTAAATTGCTGAATGAAATTGACGGTATTCAAGTTGTTCAAGAATCTCCAATATATGAAACGAAACCAGTAGGATACACAGATCAACCTGATTTTTTAAATATGTGTATTGAAATCTCAACTGAATTAGAATCATCAGAATTATTGAAAGTTTGTATGATGGTAGAACAACAACTTCATCGTGTTCGAGTTGAAAGATGGGGACCACGTACAATTGATATAGATATTTTATTATATGATCAATCTGTTATTCAATCACCAGAACTAGAAGTACCTCACCCAAGAATGACTGAAAGAGCATTTGTGATGATACCTTTGAATGATATTGCCTCAAATGTTGTGGAACCTATATCGAAGAAATATATTTGGGAGCTATTGCCAAACGATGAACATGTAGTAAAGTATAATGGTGAAAGTAAATAATCTACGTGTGGTTTAAATAAAATAACAAGTGTAATTTAAATAAGGAGTGGAAAATCATGTCAGAAGAAATGAATGACCAAATGTTGGTTCGTAGAGAAAAATTACAAGAATTAAGAGATTTAGGTATCGATCCTTTCGGTAAGAAATTTGTCCGCAGTGGAGACTCTAAATCATTACACCAAGAATGGGACGAATTCAGTAAAGAAGAATTACATGATAAAGAAGACGAATCAGCTGTTGCTATCGCAGGTCGTTTAATGACTAAAAGAGGTAAAGGTAAAGCTGGATTTGCACATGTTAAAGATATTACTGGTCAAATTCAAATTTATGTTCGTAAAGACCAAGTAGGTGACGAACAATTTGAAATATGGAAACATGCAGATTTAGGTGACATCGTAGGCGTAAAAGGTGTTATGTTTAAAACGAATACTGGAGAATTATCTGTTAAAGCGAAAGAATTTACTGTTTTAACGAAATCTTTACGTCCATTACCAGATAAATATCATGGTTTACAAGATATTGAACAACGTTACCGTCAACGTTACTTAGATTTAATTACAAGTGAAGAATCAACTAAAACATTCATTACAAGAAGCCAAATTATTCAAGAAATGAGAACTTACTTAAATAATAAAGGTTTCTTAGAAGTAGAAACACCAATGATGCACCAAATCGCAGGTGGGGCTTCAGCTCGTCCTTTCGTAACACATCACAATGCGTTAGATGCTACTTTATACATGAGAATTGCAATTGAATTACACTTGAAACGATTAATCGTAGGTGGATTAGAGAAAGTATATGAAATTGGAAGAGTATTCCGTAATGAAGGTGTATCTACAAGACATAACCCTGAATTTACAATGATTGAATTGTATGAAGCATATGCTGATTACAACGACATTATGGATTTAACTGAATCTATGGTAGCAGCAATCGCTGAAAAAGTATTAGGTTCTACAACTGTACAATATGGCGAAGAATCTATAGATTTAGCACCTAATTGGAGAAGATGGCATATGGTTGATGCCGTTAAAGAATATACGGGTGTAGATTTCTATGAAGTTAAAACTGATGAAGAAGCACATGCTCTAGCAAAAGAACATAATATAGAAGTAGAAGATCGTATGACATATGGTCATATTCTGAATGAATTCTTTGAACAAAGAGTTGAAGAGAAACTTATTCAACCTACATTTATTTATGGACACCCAATCGAAATATCACCATTAGCTAAGAAAAATCCTGAAGATCCAAGATTCACTGATAGATTCGAATTATTTATTGTTGGTAGAGAGCATGCAAATGCGTTTACTGAATTAAATGATCCAATTGATCAACGTGAAAGATTTGAAGCACAAATGAAAGAAAAAGATCAAGGTAACGATGAAGCACATGAAATGGATGATGACTTTATTGAAGCACTTGAATATGGTATGCCTCCAACAGGTGGTTTAGGAATAGGTATTGATAGATTAGTTATGCTATTAACAAACTCTGCTTCTATTAGAGATGTATTACTATTCCCTTATATGAGACAAAAATAAATGTAACTAAAAGCCGTGCACAATTCCATATTGTGTGCGGTTTTATACTTTTGAAAGGCTTTAAAATGCGATTGATGAAGTTTTTTAAAGAAATATAAACTTTTTTGTCGTAAAGTGTTGACGAGTGTTTCTAAATTGTGTATTATATAAAGGTCGCTGAAAACAAGCGCATATCAATTCGAGATGTTTGTAAAGAAAGTTAATAAGGTGTAAAATTTACTATTGAAAAACCTTGATGAGTTCTTTATAATATATAAGGTAAGACAAAAACGAAACAACATTGTCTGGTGGCGATAGCAAAGAGGTCACACCTGTTCCCATGCCGAACACAGAAGTTAAGCTCTTTAGCGCCGATGGTAGTTGGGCTTACGTTCCGCGAGAGTAGGACGCTGCCGGGCGATATTGTTAATTGGAGAATTAGCTCAGCTGGGAGAGCATCTGCCTTACAAGCAGAGGGTCGGCGGTTCGAACCCGTCATTCTCCACCATTTTTGCCGGCCTAGCTCAACTGGTAGAGCAACTGACTTGTAATCAGTAGGTTGGGGGTTCAAGTCCTCTGGCCGGCACCATGTTTTAGAGCCATT
>NZ_JAJNHJ010000026.1:0-36805 GCF_022386965.1 Mammaliicoccus sp. B-M6 | reverse complement strand
GCTGATCTTCTCAGTGCCCTTTTAGGGCTGGTCAGTAATAGAGGCTTATAGCCGCAGAACAAACCACCCGTTAAACGGGTGGTTTTGATTTTGTAAATTTTTAACACTTTATTGATACTGAAATAGACTTTATATATAATTAAACTAAATAAAGTTAGAAAATTCACGCTTTTAAAAGCTGATTGGAGTGAACTATGAATCAACTTAATTCGTTTCTTATATTTAATTTAAAATCGATATTGAAAGATAGGATTACTTTAGTTTGGACGCTTATTTTTCCGATTCTAATGATTATCATTAATTTTTCAGTTTATCAAAATAGTGTCAAGACTATTGAAGATAAGGAAATATTATTAGTTCAATTTTGGTCATTTATGACAATCATGATATTACTTAATGGCATTGCAGTTGAAATTGCAAATATTAGAGAAGTTGGCGCACTGAAAAGTTATGTTATGTTGGCAGGGTCCAAGTATCCATTTATATTGGCAATATTAGTATCTCAAATCTTAATTTTATCTATAAGCATAAGTGTTATATCCATTCTATTTATGGCTTTATTTAAACTCTTTAGTTTGAAAATTTTATTATATGCCTTTATTTATATACTTTTAATCATTCCTATATCATTTATATTCTTAGTAGTAACTTCATTGCCTTTTAAAGCAAGTTCTATCGCTACTATTTCAACGATACTTTCAATTGCATTATTTTACATTGTCAATATGCAACTCTTTGGATTGGAATGGATTAATCCGTTACATTTCCTTTATAAATTAGGGGAATTGATTGTTCTTGGTTTTAATCATTTCAGCATGATGATTCCTATAATATATATTTTTTATGTCGTAATTGGTTTATATGCACTTTTAAAATTAGATATTAATTCTAAAATTATAAGATAAGGATGAGTTACATGTACTATGTAAAAAATTTAAAATATACATACAAAAATAGTGATAAACCAGTACTTTCAAATATTTCGTTTGATCTAAAACCAGATAGATTAAATGTATTAATAGGTATGAATGGAGCTGGTAAAACAACTTTATTCGATTGTATAACGAATCATTTAAAAGCAGAATACGATGAAATCAATATGCCGAAATTGTATGATATTTCATTTCTAACACAATATAATTATTACGCACCAAATAATACTGGAGAAGACCTTATAAAATTATTTTTAGGCATTATTCCTAAGGGTGAGAAAAAGAAGTTCAAAGATCATTTTTATAAAGGTTTATCCAACATCGAAAAAGAGAAATATGATCATTTATTAAAAATGAAAATTGGGAAGATGTCATTTGGAGAAACTAAATGGCTGTTAACAGTGATTTTTTCAAACTTGGATAGAAAGCTGTTCTTATTTGACGAACCGACGAGTGGTGTTGATCCAGTATCTAGGAAAATGATAATGGAAAAATTACAGTCATTAATACATAAAGGTAAAATTTGTCTATTAGCCACTCATCAATTACAAGATTTAGCTCATTTAAATCCACATATCATATTTATAGATCATGGAGAAATCGTATATGAAGGAAACTATGATAAGTGGTTAGAATTAAATCATACTCAAAATCCAGACGAGGCTTTTGAAAATACTATAGTTCTAAATAAATCCTAGGAATAAACCTTACAAATTTAAAATTTGTAGGGTTTATTTTATGATATTTAATAATTATTCTTACGAAATCTTTATTAAATTCTAAAAATTGTATTTCTTGATAACTTATGTTGCGACATAAACAAATTAACATTATAATTGAAGAAAGTTCAGAAATGACTGAATTTTCAAAAATTGAATAAGGGGAAATGTTTATGAAAAACAAACATGCAAGGTGGAGTTTTTTAGTTTTTCTGTCGATAATTTTACTTTTATCGGCATGTAGTGGTGGAAACGGAAAGGATAAAAGTGACGGTTCTGCAGGGGATGGCAAAAAGTTACGATTAATTTCTATTTCGGATATTCCATCAATGGATTCATCTTTAGCAACAGATGCTGTGTCTTTCGATGCTTTAAATAATACGATGGAAGGGTTGTATAAGTTAGACAAAAATGACAAAGCGATTCCGGGTATTGCAAAGGGTGATCCTAAAAAGTCTAAAGACGGTTTGACTTGGACGATTGAATTGAGAGATGCAAAGTGGTCAAACGGAGATAAAGTTACTGCGCACGACTTCGTATATGCTTGGCGTAAATTAGTTGATCCAAAAACTGCTTCTGAATATGCATTTATTATGTTTGATATTGAAAATGCCGAAGATATTAATAAAGGTGACAAAAAACCTGAAGAATTAGGTGTTAAAGCGATTGATGATAAGACATTAGAAATTAAACTTAATCGTGAATTACCTTATTACCAAGAATTATTGTCATTCGGTTCATTTTTACCGCAAAATGAAAAATTCGTAAAAGAAAAAGGCGATAAATACGGCACAACTGCTGAAGATACACTATACAATGGCCCATTTACGTTATCTGACTGGAAGACAGAAGATAATTATACTTTAACTAAAAACAAAGAATATTGGGATAAAGGTAATGTGAAACTAGATAGTGTGAATTTTAAAGTTGTTAAAGAGCCTCAAACAGCTCTAAATATGTATAATGCAAGGGATGTAGATGAAGCGCTTATCCCAGCAGAAAATGTTAAGAAATATAAAAATGATAAAGCTTATAACACAGAACTTGAATCAAGAGTTTACTTTATGAGAATGAATCAAAAAGATGTACCTGAATTCAAAAATAAAGATTTAAGAATGGCAATCGCACAATCAATTGATAGAGAGCAATATGTTAAGAGTAATTTAAACAATGGTTCTAAAGCAGCAAACTCTTTAGTACCGACAGAATTTGTAAAGGATACTAAAGGAGAAGACTATACTAAAGGTGTTAAAACAGATAATAAATTCAATAAAGCAGAAGCTAAGAAACATTTAGAAGCTGCTAAGAAAGAACTTGGTAAAGATGAATTTACTTTTGAATTATTAACTTATGACCAAGATAACGCTAAAAAGGATGCTGAATACTTTAAAGAGCAAATTGAGCAAAACTTACCAGGCGTAACAATTAAAGTTAAACAACAGCCTTATAAGCAAAAATTAAAATTAGAAGCAAACATGGATTATCAAATTTCATTCGGTAGATGGGGTCCTGATTACCCAGATGCTATGACATTCTTAGAATTATTTACAAGCGATAATGTGATGAATGAAACAGGTTGGAAAAACAAAGAATATGACAGCAAAATTAACGATGCGGGAGATAAATTGTTAGATAAAGAACAAGAGCGTGTTGAAGCTATGCAAGATGCTGAATCATTATTATTAGATGAAGCGGTTATTGTGCCTATTTATCAACAAGGGAATGCAAGATTAACGCAAAGTTATGTGAAAGATATTGAAAGACATAAGTTTGGTGGAGATACAGATTTAAAACATGCTTATGTTCAAAAGTAACAAATCGGTAGTTTAACTAAATATAAACTTAGGGGATGAGTTACATGTCGAAAATATTTAAAGTTTTAACAATGATGTTAGCAGCTGTACTCGTATTGAGTGCTTGTTCATCGGGTGGCGGTAGTAAAGGCAAGAGTGATGAAACATTAGATTTACAAATCAATGGTGATATACCCACGATGGATTCAGCTATGGCAACAGATGGTTTATCATTTGATATGTTCTTCCAAACAATGGAAGGTCTCTACACATTAGATAAAGATGATAAAGCAATACCAGCAGTAGCAAAAGGTGATCCGAAAATTACGAACGATGGTAAGAAGTGGACGATTAAATTAAGAGATGATGCAAAATGGTCAAATGGCGATCCAGTAACGGCACATGATTTTGTCTTTGCTTGGAGAAAAGTTGTAGATCCAGATACTGCATCTGAATATGCATATATCTTATACGATATTAAAAATGCAGAAGAAATTAATTCAGGAGACAAAAAGCCTGAAGAACTTGGTGTTAAAGCCGTAGATGATCATACATTAGAATTTGAACTAACGAAATCATTACCATACTATAAAGAATTATTGTCATTCGGTACATTTATGCCACAAAATGAAAAATTCGTTAAAAAACAAGGTGACAAGTATGGTACAACAGTCAAAACAACTTTATATAATGGACCATTCAAAATAACTGAATGGAAAACAGACGATAAAGTTACGTTAGAAAAAAATGATGATTACTGGGATAAAGATAAAGTTAAATTAAACAAAGTAAACTATAAAGTGGTAAAAGAAGCTTCAACAGCTGTAAATTTATATGAAACGAATAAACTAGATATTGTAGATTTACCAGCAGAACAAGTTAAGAAATATAAAGATGATAAAGCATTTAATACAGAATTAGATACTGTAACGTATTACTTCAAATTAAATGAAGATACAGTGCCTGAATTCAAGAATGAAGACTTTAGATTAGCATTTGCTAAAGCAATTGATAAAGAAGCATACGTGAAAAACAACTTGAATAACGGTTCTATTCCAACAGATAACTTTGTACCAAAAGATTTTGTTAAAGATAGTAAAGGTAAAGAATATCAAGATGGCGTGAAAAATACGAACCAATATAATGTTAAAGAAGCAAAAGAACATTATGAAAAAGCTAAAAAAGCATTAGGTAAAGATAATTTTACAATTGAGCTTATGACTTATGACAAAGACACAGCTAAACGAGATGCTGAATACTTTAAAGAACAATTAGAGAAAAATTTAGATGGAGTTACAATTAAAATTAAACAACAACCATTTAAACAAAAACTGGATCTTGTTTCAAAAGGTGAATATGAAATGTCACTAGAAAACTGGATTCCAGACTATCCAGATCCAATGACATTCTTAGAACTTTATGTAACAGACGGTTCTCATAATAATACTGGCTGGTCTAATAAAGAATATGACAGTATTATTAAAGCAGCAGACTCTTCATTAGCAAGCAACCCTGACAAACGACTTTCAGAATTACAAAGAGCTGAAAGTATGTTATTAAATGAAGCGGGTATTGTACCACTTTATCAAGTCGGTGTAGCACAACTTCAAAAACCTAACGTTAAAAATGTAGTGAACCACCAATTCGGAGGCGTTTCTACATTAAAAGAAGCTTATATTGAAAAATAGACATTAAAGAAGCAGTAGAAATTCACTAAAATGTGAGTTTCTACTGCTTTTTATAATTATTTTCTTTTTCTACCTAATCCTATAGCGTTTTCCATCTTTTTCAATGTTTTATTGGCTACGAAACTTGCTTTATCTCTACCTTTATCAAGAATTTCATCTAATACTTCTTTGTTTTCATAATAATAATTGAATTTTTCTTGGAATTCTACAAGGAATTTCTTAACTTCTTCAGCTAAGTCTCCTTTGAAATCGCCATATCCTTTATCAGCATATTGTGCTTCTAATTCTTCAATTGATTGTCCTGATAGGCTAGAGTATATAACGAGTAAATTACTGATTCCTGGTTTGTTTTCTTTATCATATTTAACAATGCCATCAGAATCTGTAACAGCACTTTTAATTTTCTTAGCTGCAACGTTTGGCTCATCTAATAATGAGATGAAGTTCTTTTGATTATCATCACTCTTACTCATTTTCTTAGATGGATCTTGTAAGCTCATAATTCTAGCACCAAACTTAGGCATGTGAATTTCTGGTTTAATTAAAACATCATTGTATTTCGTATTAAAGCGATCAACAACATTACGTGTTAATTCAATATGTTGTTTTTGGTCATCGCCGACAGGTACGATATTTGTATTATAAAGTACAATATCTGCTGCCATTAATGGTGGATAAGTTAATAGACCTGCTGGAATGCCTTGAGATTGTTTTTGTGCTTTATCTTTATATTGAGTCATTCTTTCAAGTTCACCAATTGAACTGATTGTTGTTAAAATCCATCCAGCCTGAATGTGTGCTGGTACTTCTGATTGGATGAATAGCGTTACTTTTTCTGGGTCTAGTCCAGATGCTAAGTAAATCGCAGCTAATTTACGTGTGTTTTCTCTTAATTTAAGTCTATCTTGAGGTACTGTAATTGCATGCTGATCTACAATGCAAAAAAAGCAGTCATAGTCGTGCTGAATCTCATTAAATTGTTTTAATGCACCAATGTAGTTACCTAAAGTAGGGATACCACTTGGTTGGATACCTGAAAATAAAGTTTCCATTAAAGTTGCCTCTTTTCTACAAAATTTCTTTATATCATTATAACAGTATTTTAATCATTTGTAAGTTGTGTTATTCTTGTAATTAGATAAATATGTCGTCATAAACATATTCATCTATAATTTATGTGCTTTTTAATGAATTATTAGCAGTTTCTCATTTAATTTTAATCTTTGAGTTATATAATATATTTATAGCAATTAGATAAAGATTAAACCAAGTGAGCAATATATGTTTAACCTAGTAATATATAGGGTATATATAATTAAGTGTATTTTATCTTATAAGTTCACTGACGTTTAACATAAATAATATTCAATTAGGAGAGTGAGATGTATGGTAACATTATTTACTTCACCAAGTTGCACATCTTGCCGTAAAGCGAAAGCATGGTTACAAGAACATGACATTCCGTATACGGAGCGTAATATTTTTTCAGAACACTTAACATTAGATGAAATTAAATCAATCTTAAAGATGACAGAAGATGGAACAGACGAAATTATTTCAACTCGTTCTAAAACATATCAAAAATTAAATGTAGATATCGATGCATTACCTCTACAAGAATTATATACAATTATACAAGACAACCCAGGTTTATTACGTCGACCTATTATTTTAGATGATAAACGTTTACAAGTTGGTTATAACGAAGATGAAATTCGTCGTTTCTTACCAAGAAAAGTGCGTACATTCCAATTAATGGAAGCACAACGTATGGTTGACTAATTTAGTCTAATATTAACATTATAGCTCCTGTTCACAGGGGCTATTTTTGTATAAAAAATTAAATGTGAATAGTTCGAACAAATTACTGTTAAAATGTACTTGTTTATAATACAATGAATGTACTATTCCTAGAGTAAGGGAGTGTGACATTATGAGAATAGAACGAATTGATGAAACAACGGTAAAATTATTTATAACTTATCAAGATATCGAAGCAAGAGGTTTCAAACGTGAAGATTTATGGACAAATCGTAAACGTGGCGAAGAATTTTTCTGGTCTATGATGGATGAAATCAATGACGAGGAAGAATTTGTCGTTGAAGGACCATTGTGGATCCAAGTGCATGCATTTGAAAAGGGTGTTGAAGTAACCGTTTCTAAATCTAAAGGTGACGAACTGTTAAATATGACTGACGAAGAATCTAATGAACAATTAGAGTATCAAGTCAATGATTTCTTATCTCAAGCACTCGATTCTGATCAGAATATCGGAGATCTCTTGAATGAAGAGAAAGAAGCTGAAAAACACTTTGTCCCTAAAGACATAGGCTTACTTGTAAGATTCGAAGAGTTAGAAGATATTATTGAATATGCACATTATAATGAACATAAAGATATTGTATTTACAGACTTATTATACATGTTAGATAACAAATATTATTATTATGTACAATTTGATCAAATAGATAGTGAAGACATTATTAATGACTTCTACGGACAATTACTTGAATATGCTAATCCAACTCAAGTGTCTAAATTATATCTAGATGATTATGCAAAAGTTGTCATGAGTTATAATGTTATGGGTCAAGTGAGAAGATATTTTGAACCTAAAAATTAAATAAGTAATTTTAGCACCTCTTTACGTTTTATATACTAAAGAGGTGTTTTTTTATGTTAATGGGACTTAATCAACATAATCAGTTAATATATGCACAACACGCTAAGGCAAATGAAATATATAGGTGCCCGGATTGTTTACATGAACTTGTTATCAAGAAAGGGAAAGATACTGTAGCGCACTTTGCTCATAAAGTAGATAGTTATTGTTTAAGAAATAGTTATAAGAAAGAATCTCTTGATCACATATCATCTAAGCATCATATTTATGCAAGCTTAAATGGGAAAGTTAACATAGATATGGAATATTATATTTCAGAGATTGAACAAATTCCTGACATTCTGATTAATAAAAATCTTGTTGTCGAATTTCAATATTCACCTATTAGCTTTGATTTATTAATGGATAGAAGTGAAGGATTTCGAATAATGAATATGAAAGTAATTTGGATAGGTAAAGAAATTAAATATCAGAATGGTATATTAACCCTCAGTTATTTTGAATCAGCACTCATTAATCATAGAGAAAGAACACTTATAATCCAGAAGAGCGTTTGTTAATAAGATATGAATGTTTACAATCAATTGATAAACATAGATTTATCGGTTATAGACGTGAAATTCAATGGGAGCATTTATTAGAAGATTACCCGTTAAAGCAAATACCAAATTTAGCGTTAACGGATAGAGCTTATCAAGAATATTTAACTAAATGTAGGAAACAGAAGAATGTATTAGAACCGACGCTATCTTTATTATATAATGCACGCTTAATACATAAGAAGAGACAAGCGATTATTGGTATTATTGTACCTGAACAAATATATTTTTTAACACATTGTATTACATGGCAAACATACTTGTTTTTAGAAATGAACAATAAGACATTTACTTTTGAAAAATTTTATCAGTTCATAGAATTTAGATCATTTTATGATTGTCATTATTCTAAGAAAGAAATCCTTTTAAACGCCTTTTACTCATATATTTCAATTGTAAAACGAAAGGCTATTTCACGTGCAAATTCGACTAATTAATGAGAAAATTATAAATATGAAATATTAAGGAGGCTATTAAGATGGCGAAGTTAATTACAAGGGAAGAACAACAAGAACAATATACATGGGACTTAACAACTATCTTTTCTTCTGACGAAGCATATGAAGAAGCTTTTAAAGAGTTAGAAGGCTATTTAGGTAAAGAAGAACAATTCAAAGGTCATTTGAAAGATAGTGCAGAAACATTGTATAAAGCGTTATTACTTGATAGTGAAATTGATGAGAAACTAGGTAAAGTTTATGTTTATGCTCATTTGAAACATGATCAAGACACAGCAAATGATAAATACGCTGGATATGAAGCGAAGGCAGCAACACTTGCTAATAAATTTGCGAGTGCATGGAGCTTTATATTACCTGAATTAATGTCTATCGATGAAGCAACATTAAATGAATTTGTTGAATCAAATGATGATTTAAAAAGATATCAATTTGATATTGAGAAACTTAATAAAAAAAGACCTCATATTTTAAGTGATAAAGAAGAAAAGATTTTAGCTGAAGCAGGGGAAGCATTACAAACACCTAGCAATGTATTTGGTATGTTCAATAATGCTGATTTAACATTTAAACCAGCAGTGGATAAAGATGGTAATGAACACGAACTGACACAAGGTACATATACTAAATTACTAGAATCTGAAGATCGTGTTTTAAGAAAATCTGCTTATGATAATGTATATGAAGCATATGGTAGTCATAACAATACATTAACTGCAACGTTAAGTGGGAAAGTTAAGACTGCTATATTTAGTTCAAAAGTTCGCAAGTACAACTCAGCTCGTGAACAAGCATTATCAAATAACTTTATTCCAGAAGAAGTATACGATAACTTAATTGCGACTGTACATAAGCATTTACCATTGTTACATCGTTATACAGCTTTAAGAAAAGAGTTACTCGGTTTAGATGAAATGCATATGTATGATATGTATACACCACTCGTTAAAAACTCTTCATTTGAGATGCCATATGAAGAAGCTAAAGACTGGATGGTTAAAGCGTTACAACCTATGGGTCAAACATACACAGATGTAGTTGAAGAAGGTTTAAATAATAGATGGGTAGACGTTTATGAGAATAAAGGTAAACGCTCTGGTGGCTATTCTTCAGGCGCTCACTTAACAAATCCATTTATTTTACTAAACTGGACAGACTCTATTTCTGATTTATTTACGTTAATTCATGAATTTGGACATTCTGCACATAGTTATTTCAGTAGAAAATATCAACAATCAAATGAAAGTGATTATTCAATTTTTGTAGCAGAAGTTGCTTCTACAACTAATGAAGCGTTATTAAGTGAATACATGGATAAGAACTTAGAAGATCCTGAAAAGCGTAAATATTTATTAAACCAAGAGTTAGAAAGATTTAGAGCAACATTATTTAGACAGACAATGTTCGCTGAGTTTGAATACCTTATTCATAAAATTGTAGAAGATGGTGAACCATTAACTGCAGATCGTTTAAACTCTGAGTATGCAGAACTTAATAAAAAATATTTCGGAGATGCTGTTGTGACAGATGAGAACATTGCCAAAGAATGGTCACGTATTCCTCATTTCTATTATAATTTCTATGTTTATCAATATGCTACAGGTTATAGTGCGGCACAAGCATTGAGCAAACAAATATTAGAAGAAGGCGAACCAGCAGTTGAGAGATATATTAATGAATTCTTAAAAGCAGGTAGCTCAGATTATCCGATCGAAGTATTGAAAAAAGCTGGTGTAGATATGACATCTAAACAACCAATAGAAGAGGCAATGGAAGTATTTGAACAGAAACTAAATGCCTTTGAAAAGCTTGTAAAAGAGAAATAAATGTATGTAGACGTTTCCAATATGACAACTGTGTGACAAATTAAAAAAAACGATGTTTTTTGTTGAATTTAGTGTATAGACCATGTTATATTACATACATGAAATTAATCACATAACAAACATACCCCTTTGTTTGAAGTGAAAAATTTCTCCCATCCCCTTTGTTTAAGCACCGTGTAATCAGACACGGTGTTTTTTATTTATTTGTTTGTTCATTCATAGTTAACATCCCAAAAGTTATCTATTAAATGGTAAGTATAAGTTATAAGAACATATATTTAGCCATAAAGTATGAAACTTAATGTTCATGCTAAAAATTGAGTAGGGCATAAATGTCCAAATTAAAACAGCAGTCATTCATCTTTAGTGATGAATGACTGCTGTTTTTTTATTTTATATCTTTAATTTAAGTAAGGTTACAGATCCTATACTTATTATTTACTTTTCTTGAATTTCCAAAAATCTCCATGTACAGAATCTTGTTGTTCTATATAATTTTGGAGTTGTAATTTTTTTAATTCGCGTTTGACGATTTTCTCTGGCCATTCATATATTGTCGCAATTTCTTGTTCGGAAATAATCGATTGCGATTGTATATAATCGAGTAATTTTGGAGGGAGTTGTTTCTCAACTTCAGTTCCAATAAGTTCTTGAATGATATACGTATAAATATGATATGGGTATAAACCTTCTACTTTAAGTCCTTCAGAATGTACATCTTCATTAAAGAACACAAGTGATGGTGTCATATTGATATCCATTTCACGTGCAATGTGCAAATCTGTTTGTAAACTTTCAGTCAATGACTGTTCTTTTAAGTCTTTAATAAATACAGATAAATCAATTCCAGATTTGTAGGCACATTTTCTAATTAACTCAGTTGTAATGATTTTTTCATGAGGTATAATTTCATTCTGAATTAAGTTTAGAAATCTGCTCGCTCTATTATGTCCTTGTAATTCTGCTGCTTTAAATGCTAAAGCTACATTATCAAATTCACATGTGCTTTGAGCCTGACATTTAGTCAAAACTTTTAGAGATGGGTTCAAAATCTGACGAATTTTAACATATTTTTGATATTCAATTTTTAACTTTGCTAATGTAGCTGATAGATTAAAACAATCTTCGCAAAATGGATCGAAAAATGAATAAATTTCGATTTTGCTTACAGGTGTTAAATCTATATTATTTTGTTCATTAGCATGGATTAGTCTTAATTCTTCGGCCATATTATCCACCTTCAACTATATTAAGCGTTAACCATGTGGTTTGCAGTTAGCTTGAGTCTTTCATATAAATATTCTTGTATATCTTTATTTAATCGAGATTGGGTAAGGGCTTCAAGCATATTCTCTAGCCAAGCATCTCTTTCTTTATTCGTAATTCTGAAAGGTAAATGACGTTGTCGTAACATCGGATGACCATGTTCTTCTGTATATAATGCTGGACCACCCAAAAACTGAGTTAAAAACTGTTTCTGTTTACGACTCGTTTCTGCAAAGTCACCAGGGAAAAGATGATTAATACGATTATCGCGTTCTACGAGATAATAAAAGTGATCAATCATGTCGTACAAATCTTGGGGGTCGATTACTTCATATGGGGTCATAATTTCACCTTTTCTTGCTTATTTCATTATCGATAATATTAATATAACATGTTCTTAAATTTTTAAAAGTATTTCGACTTGTAACGAAAGTAAATTCATGTTCTTTTGCGATCTGCATTAAAAAAGCGCACCACTTTATTATTTGGAATATTTCTTTTTATATTCATGTCATTCAAAATTTTATTAAAAGCTATTTCGCCTTTAGCATAGTCTTTAACTTCGAATTCTAATTCGTAATCTTCAATACCTAAATAAATACTATGATCTAATACTAAAAGTCCAGTGCCTATATTTTTTTCTAATCTATAAGTCGTTAAATCACCAAGTTGTCTTAGGTCATTCAGTGGAATATTGAACTTATTTAATATTTCAGTAATGTTTTCTGGAAGATATTGTTTGTCTAATCGTTCACCTTGTTTAGGAACATCCTCAACAATTTCGTTATATTCTAGAAGACCAACTTCTTGTGGGACTTTTAAAGTCATTTCATAATTATGATTCTTTTCACGTATTCGTAGTGCCATTTTTTGTGACATAATATCATGATTATTTGTATCTATATAGTAATTTGTTTGTTTAAAAGGCTCACTTTGTTTAAAATAATATTGTTTGATTAATTCATAATCTTCAAGCGTGAGCATATTCTTGAATTCAATTTCGAGTTCTTGTCCCATTTTGATATACACTTCCTTTTACACTATTATTATAGAAGATTTACGGATAAACAAGTAATTATACAAAATTGACTTGATGATATGAATGTTTAAATTAAAATGTGTTAAAATAGATTGGAATAAGGAGGAACAACAATGCGTATTTATGTAAATGAAATTAAAATAAATGATAATCAAATCAAATGTTATACAGACCAACCAACTGAGGGATTAGAACCAGCAGAGCATATGATTGTAGATAGTGATAATCATGCATTTGTATATATGCTTGATAGTGGTGAACAATACCATTATTTATTATTTGTAGAGGAAACATGGTCAATGATTCATGAACACTTCGACAAAGAGGTCATCGTCAATGATCATTTAGTATTAACTTCATTTAAAGAAGAAATGGAATTTTTATTAGATAACATCGCAGATAATCACAACTATGGTAAAGCGTTTGTAGCTTCGGTAGAGGAAGCATTTGAATTAAACAAAGCGGAGTGATGGTTATGAATCAATGGGAAGAATTTTTGGCACCATATAAACAAGCAATTGACGAATTAAAGATTAAATTGAAGGGGTTACGTAAGCAATATGAATCTTTAGATAAACCTTCGCCAATTGAGTTTGTTACAGGTCGTGTTAAACCTATCTCAAGTATTATAGATAAAGCAAATCAACGTAATATTCCTTTTGATCGATTAAGAGAGGAAATGTATGATATTGCAGGTTTAAGAATGATGTGTCAGTTTGTTGATGATATAGATATCGTTGTAGAACTATTAAGACAACGACAAGATTTTGAAGTTGTAGAAGAACGAAATTATATCGAATATACAAAAGAAAGTGGATATCGCTCGTACCATGTCATTATTAGTTATCCAATTGAAACGTTACATGGTCAAACAAATATTTTGGCAGAAATTCAAATTAGAACATTAGCGATGAATTTCTGGGCGACGATTGAACACACTTTAAGATATAAGTACGATGGTGATTATCCTCCTGAAATTAGAAATAGACTAGAGAGAGCAGCTGAGGCAGCATTTTTATTAGATGAAGAAATGTCTGAAATACGTGAAGAAATTCAAGAAGCACAGAAATATTATTCCAGACAGAAAAGTAATAAACATAAACACGATTAGGGGTGAATGCTTTGAAGTATAATATATTATCAAAAGGTGATTCAAAATCGAATGCTTTAATGTATAAGATGAAAAATCATATGAATGACTTTAATATGGTTGAAGACAAAGAATCACCCGATATCGTAATTTCTGTTGGTGGAGATGGTACTTTATTACAAGCATTTCACCAATATAGTCATATGTTAGGTGATGTCAGTTTTGTAGGTGTACATACTGGGCATTTAGGTTTCTATGCTGATTGGTTGCCACATGAAGTTGAAAAACTCATTATTGAAATTAACAATTCAACTTATCAAGTTATAGAATATCCATTATTAGAAGTGATTATTCGTTATAAAAAAGGCGGATATGAAACGAGATATTTAGCTTTAAATGAAGCGACAATTAAAACAGATAATGGTGCAACACTAGTCGTAGATTTAGTATTAAGAGGCGAGCAGTTTGAAAGATTTAGAGGTGATGGTTTATGTGTATCAACACCATCTGGTTCAACAGCTTATAATAAAGCTTTAGGTGGAGCACTTATACATCCATCACTAGAAGCTATGCAAATAGCTGAAATAGCTTCTATTAATAACCGTGTCTTTAGAACAGTCGGTTCTCCGCTTGTACTACCTAAACATCACGTTTGTCATATACATCCTGTAAATAACGATACATTACAAGTTACAATTGATCATGTAAATGTTAAACATAAAAATATTGAATCGATTCAATATAGAGTAGCAAATGAAAAAGTCCGCTTTGCGAGATTTAGACCATTTCCTTTCTGGAAAAGAGTACATGATTCATTTATTTCGAATGAGGATTAAATATGAAAGTATTACAATATAGAGCAACTTCTTCAATGACTTTGAAGACATTCTTATATGATAAAGGCATTTCTAAAAAGAGTTTAAGCGCCATTAAGCAGAATGGCGCTTTATTAGTGAGCAAAAAACATGCTACCGTTAGAAAAGAAATTCATGAAGGTGATAAAATTGATGTTCATTTACCAAATGAAACTCCTAGTCATAATTTAGAACCATTTACATTTGATTTAAAAATTTTATTTGAAGATGAATGGTTTATTATCGTTTCTAAACCTGCCATGATGAACACTGCGCCTTCTAGAGAACATCCTCATCATAGTTTAGTTGAAGCGGTATTAAGCCATATGATAATGAATGGTGAACGAACGATTCCACATATAGTGACACGTTTAGATCGCGGTACAAGTGGTATAGTTATATTTGCGAAGCATCAATTATTACATCATATGGTTTCAAATACGACAATTAGTAAATACTATGTTGCACTTGTTCACGGCGCTGTTGCACCGAAGAAAGGTGTTATTAAAGCACCAATTGCACGTGCTAAACATTCTATTATAGAAAGAGAAGTTTCTGAAGAAGGTAAGTTTGCACATACAGAATATGAATATTTAGATGGCGATGCTGAAAATAGCATGCTTAAATTACAGTTGTTTACAGGTAGAACACATCAAATAAGAGTGCATCTCGCACATATTGGATATCCTATTATAGGGGATAGTTTATATGGATTTGAAGATGGTCAATATGAGCATCAATTACTGCAGTGCTATCATATAGAATTTGAACATCCCATTACTTTGAAACAATTGCATATTGTTGATGAAATGCACTATAACCTAAGCTGTGTAGGTATGATATAATAAATTGTATTTTTATGAGGAGGTGGCAAAGTTGGTTAATGAAAATAATGAAAATTACATCGAAGACGAAGCTTTTGATAAAGAAAAGTTAGACGAACTATTAGCAAATGATGAAATAGACCAATTTAGAGAAGAATTTTTAAATATGCATACATATGACCAAGGTGAATACTTTGAAATATGTGATAATGAGCTTAAACAAAAAATATATCAATTCCTTTCTCCGTTAGAAGTAGCTGACTTCTTTGAAACGACTGAGTTAGATGATGAAGAATACGAAGAAATTTTTCAAAATATGAATGCTAATTATGCAAGTCAAATGTTAAGTGACATGTCATACGATAACGCAGTTGATATTTTGAATGTATTATCTAAAAGTAAAATAGCCACTTTACTCACACTCATGAATCGTGAAGATGCTAGAGAAATTAAAGCATTACTTCACTATGAAGAAGACACTGCCGGTGGTATTATGACCACTGAGTTTATTTCAGTATATTCAACAATGTCTGTTAAAGAAGCGATGTTCTACGTTAAAGAACAAGCACCTGAAGCGGAAACAATTTATGTTATTTTCGTTGTAGATGAAAATAAAAAGTTAGCAGGCGTTATCTCATTAAGAGACTTAATCGTTGCTGAAAATGATGCATATATTGAAGAAATTATGAGTGAACGTGTTATCAGTTCTAATGTAGCTGATGACCAAGAAGACGTAGCACAAACAATGCGTGATTATGACTTGATTGCGTTACCTGTAATTGACTATCAAGATCATTTACTAGGTATCATTACAATCGATGATATCTTGGACGTTATGGATGAAGAAGCAAGTGAAGACTACTCTAAATTAGCCGGTGTATCTGACATCGACTCTACAAATGATTCAGTCTTCCAAACAGCTATGAAACGTTTACCTTGGTTATTAATATTAACAGTTTTAGGTATGATCACAGCATCCATATTAGGACAATTTGAAGATACACTTTCACAAGTTGCACTTCTTGCAGCATTTATACCTATCATTAGTGGTATGAGTGGTAACTCAGGTACACAATCTCTTGCCGTATCTGTACGTAATATTTCAACAGGTGAAATAAATGAACAAAGCAAATTTAAGCTCGCACTTCGTGAATCTGGTTCAGGATTATTGACTGGTTTCTTCTGTGCAATAAGTTTATTTATTATAATTGTCTTATTATATCGCGAACCTGTATTGGCACTCATCGTTTCAGTTAGTTTAACAATCGCGATGACTGTTGGTACTTTAATGGGTGCAATTATACCGATGTTTATGAATAAAATGAATATTGACCCTGCAGTTGCAAGTGGACCATTCATTACGACAATAAACGACATTGTCAGTATGTTGATCTACTTTGGTTTAGCAACAGCATTTATGTCTTATCTAATATAAGGAGAATAATATGGAGCATTCTAGTTTTACATCTCTCGTTATTGTTGTTATTGCTGCATTTTTAACACCTATACTTGTAAATAGGTTGAAAATTTCTTTCTTACCTGTTGTCGTTGCTGAAATCATAATGGGGATAATCATAGGTGACTCTTTATTTGGATTAGTAAAAGAAGATGCATGGTTATCTATCTTGTCGACGTTAGGTTTTATATTTTTAATGTTCTTAAGTGGTTTAGAAATTGATTTTAATGCGTTTAAGACGAAACAAACTTCTGATGAACAAGAAGGAAATAATATTCCAAGTAATTTATATTTAACGGCTGTCGTATTTTCATTAATTATGGTTTTATCTATTTTATTAGCCTTTATATTCAAATGGACTGGTTTAATAGACGACGTATTATTGATGGTTATCATCATTTCGACAATTAGTTTAGGTGTAGTTGTACCAACAATAAAAGAAATGAATATTATGCATACAAGCATCGGACAATTTATCTTGTTAGTTGCAGTTGTAGCAGATTTAGCAACAATGTTACTGTTAACAGTTTACGGAACAATAAATGCTAAAGGTGATTCACCGTTATGGCTTATAGGTATTCTAATCGTCTTTAGTTTTATCTTTTATATTATGGGTGGTTTATTTAAAAAATCACCATTCTTAAAAAAATTAACTTCAGGTACTACACAAATAGGTATCCGTGCTGTATTTGCACTTATTATTCTACTTGTTGGTTTAGCTGAAGGTGTGGGTGCTGAAAATATATTAGGTGCCTTCTTAGCAGGTGTTATCGTATCGTTATTAGGACCTGACCAAGATATGGTAGAGAAATTAGACTCATTTGGATATGGTTTCTTTATTCCGATATTCTTCATTATGGTAGGTGTGAATTTAAACATACCATCACTAGTGCAAGAGCCAGGATTATTAATTATCATACCTTTACTGTTTATTGCCTTTTTAATTTCTAAGCTAATTCCAGTAGCATTTATAGGTAAATGGTATGACCGTAAAACGACAATATCTTCGGCATTCTTATTAACGTCAACATTGTCACTTGTAATCGCAGCAGCAAAAATCGCTGAACAACTTGGAACAATCAGCTCAGAAATATCTGGCATACTTATTCTAAGTGCGGTTATCACATGTGTCTTTGTACCGATTGTATTTAAGAAGATGTTCCCAATGCCTGAAGAAACTAAGAAAATTGTAAAAGTGAGCTTTATTGGTAAGAACCAATTATCGATTCCAGTTGCTCAAAGTATTCATTCTCACATTTATCAAACTTCAATGTTCTTTAGAAAAGACCTTTCAGATAATAGAAAGTTAGATGAAAGCATTAAAACATATGAGTTAGATGATTATATTGAAGAGGAACTTGTAGAATTAGGTTTATTTGATTCAGATATCATTGTATGTTCTGCAAACGATGATCATATCAATAAACAAGTCGCTTTAATGGCACATGATCATGGCGTTAAAAGAATTATTTGTAAGCAAGAAAATGGTAGTGAAGATGAAGCATTTGAAGGTAAGAACATTGAATTCTTTAGTAGTTTCTTAAGTAATAAAATTTTACTTAAAGGATTAATTGAATCTCCAAACATGCTGAACTTATTAAGTAACGTGGAAACTTCACTATATGAAATAGAGATGAAGAACCACAGCTACCATAATGTTCTGTTAAGATCATTCCCATTTGCTGGGGACGTAATCTTCGTACGTATTATTAGAGGGAAAGACTCAATCGTACCTCATGGTGATACTGAATTACAATATGGAGATAAGTTAATTGTGACAGGATCTAAAGAATATGTTTCGCAATTAAAACAAGATATGGAATTTATTTAATAAACTTTGTAAAAATGAGGTTGAACTATAGACCTCATTTTTACTTTTTATTCAATATAAAATAAAAGTATAATGCTTGTCAGGTGGTCTGACCAGTGTTATTATAACGAGTGAATGTTTAGTATAATATACATATTAAAGGAGTATAGTGAATGTTTAATTTAGAAGGTAAAACATATGTAATCATGGGTATTGCGAACAAAAGAAGTATTGGCTTTGGTGTAGCTAAAGTGTTAGACGAACTAGGTGCTAACTTAGTATTCACATACAGAAAAGAACGTAGTAAAGATCAACTTGTTAAATTATTTGAAGAATTAAAAAATCAAAGTGGACAACACATCTATGAGTGTGATGTTCAAAAAGACGATCACGTTGTAAATGCTTTTGAACAAATAGGAGAAAAATTTGGTCATATTGATGGTGTTTACCATTCAATCGCTTTTGCTAACATGGAAGACTTAAGAGGAAGATTTACAGATACATCTCGTGAAGGATTCTTATTAGCACAAGATATTAGTTCTTATTCATTAACAATTGTTGCAAGAGAAGCTAAAAAATTAATGCCAGAAGGTGGAAGCATCGTTGCAACTACTTATTTAGGTGGAGAATTTGCAGTTCCTAACTATAATGTAATGGGTGTAGCTAAAGCAAGCTTAGAAGCAAATGTTAAATATTTAGCACGTGACTTAGGCGAAGATAACATTCGAGTAAATGCAATCTCTGCAGGTCCAATCCGTACATTAAGTGCAAAAGGTGTAGGTGGATTCAATGCGATCCTTAAAGAAATCGAAGAACGTTCACCATTGAAACGTAATGTAGATATTATCGAAGTAGGTAAAACAGCAGCTTATCTATTAAGTGACTACTCAAGCGGTGTAACAGGTGAGAATATTCACGTAGACTCAGGTTACCACGTTGTAAGATAATTAAGAGAACCAACAAAATCTATGATTTTGTTGGTTTTTTGTATATGTAGTAACAAAAGTCGGCGGAAGTGTGAATAAGAGCGCCCATAGTAACAAAAGTCGGCGGAAGTGTAATTAAGGGCCCCCACAATAACATCTTCCACACCAAACAAAAAACTGAAACCTCATTGGTTTCAGTTTTTTGTTTATTTTAAGTTGTTATCATGTATTGGATCGTCTTCAACTGTACGGTTCGCACTTGAACTAATAGATTGTCTATGTGTGTATACATTTCGAACGATTGTCTTAAGTACTGCGTATGTTGGCACAGCTATTAAGATGGCTACGAATCCACCTAAATTACCTGCAGCTAATATTACTGTAATGATTGTAAGTGGGTGAATATTTAATGATTTACCCATAATGTTTGGTGTAATAACGTTACCTTCAAGTTGCTGACAAATTAAAGTGATAATACTTACCCAAACGAGCATCATAGGATCTTGTATAAGCGCGATTGTTGCTGCTGGTATAAATGCTAACCATGGTCCTAAGAATGGAATCATATTTGTAATCAATGCTAATAACGCTAAAAGTAAGGCATAATCTAATCCTACAAAAGTATAACCAAGGTACAATAAGACACCTAATATAACACTAACTGTAACTTGACCTTGTATATATGATTGTAAAGTTTGATTAATATCTTTACTTAAATTCACGACAAACCATTTCGTACGTCCTTTAAATGGTCTAGCAATAAACGGTATAAATCTTTCGTGATCTTTTAACATATATATTAAGAAGAAAGGCACTAAGATTAATAAGAACATTGTTGAAACAAATGATGAAATATAACTAAATAAGTTGGTTAACATATCTGTTACGATACCGCTTATACTTTCGATTGAATCATTAATTTTTTGTGATATATTTTCTGGCAATCGATCTCTTTGTTGTAATGCATAATCTACAACATGCTGAATTTCACGTTGTATATATGGAATGTTCTTAATTAAATTATTAATTTGATTTGTTAGTACAGGAGCAATAATAGAGATAAATAGTACAACAATTAGTATTAATACTACGATGATAATCGAAATACTTCCCCATCTTGGTACTTTCCTTTTTTCTAACATCTTCTGAAAAGGTAAACAAATATAGAATAAGAATCCACCTAATAATAATGGTAGTAATATGGATTTTACAATAATGATAATCGGATAAAATATTTCATTGATTTCCATAAATATTTTAATAATTAGAAACGTAAGGAGAATAGCTATTCCTGTACGAAACCATGCTTTATTTAACAATAGAAGTCCTCCTTATCAAACTTTCTCATACTTTTATATTATAAGCGAAATTACAGAATTAACAATGATAAATAAAATAGTTTCTAGAATTCGTGTATAGTTTGAAAGTTTATATTTTTATATATTATTTTAAGTTGTACGGATTAGAATAATTATAACGTATTTATGAATATAAGAGTCTGTAAGACTTTATACTTATTATTTCAAGAAACCTTTTTTGACAATATAGTAAGCGCTTACAATTTATGTTATGCTCATTTCAAAAAAATATTGATTGTGTATTTATACATGGTATAATCATAACAAGGTAATTTCAAAATTTTCTGAACATGAGGTTATCTTAAGGCTTACAACAAAGGGGAGATTAATTATGGAATCTATTGTTAGCTTTGCGAATGAGATTGTATGGAGTAAAGCGTTAGTATATGGTCTTTTACTAACAGGTGTTTTATTTTCATTTATGATGAGATTCTTCCAAGTCAGGCACTTTAAAGAAATGATTCGGTTAATGTTTCAAGGGGAAAAATCACCAACAGGTATTTCTTCTTTCCAAGCAATCGCAGTATCATTAGCAGGTCGTGTTGGTACAGGTAATATTGTTGGTGTTTCAACAGCAATCTTTATCGGTGGTCCCGGTGCAGTATTCTGGATGTGGGCTACAGCGTTTCTAGGTGCGAGTTCGGCATTTATCGAATCAACACTTGGTCAAATTTATAAAAGAGAAATTAATGGTCAATATCGTGGTGGACCAGCATACTACATAGAATCAGGTATAAAAGGTAAAGCTGGTAAAATATATGCAATTATATTTGCACTTGTAACAGTACTATCTGTAGGTCTATTACTTCCAGGTGTACAATCAAATGCCATTGCTTCGTCTATGAAAAATGCATTTGGTTTAAATCCTTGGGTTATTGCTATAGTATTAGCTGTATTATTAGCGCTTATTATTTTCGGTGGTATTAAAGCAATTGCAAATGTTGCGACAGCTGTTGTACCTTTTATGGCTATTGTTTACATAGGTTTAGCGATTGTTATTATTATATCAAATATTCAGGAAGTACCAGCTTTAATCGCATTAATTTTCAAATCTGCATTTGGTGTTGAAGCTGCTTTTGGTGGTATATTCGGTGCGATGATTGAAATTGGTGTTAAACGTGGACTTTATTCAAACGAAGCAGGTCAAGGTACTGGACCACATGCTGCTGCCGCTGCAGAAGTATCACATCCAGCTAAACAAGGACTTGTACAAGCATTCTCAGTTTATATAGATACTTTATTAGTATGTACAGCTACAGCATTAATGATTTTAATGTCAGGTACATTTAATACGACAGACGGTGGAACAAATAAAGATGGTTCACCACATTTAATTCATGACAATGGTATTTATGTACAAGGCCCTGATGGTAGTAAAGACGTATCAGGTACAGCGATGTATGCTCAAGCAGGGATCGATAAAGCATTCTCTGGAGATAACTACACGTTTGATCCTGCATACTCAGGTTTCGGTTCTTACTTTATTGCCTTAGCATTGTTCTTCTTCGCATTTACAACGATACTGGCATACTATTATATTGCAGAGACTAACGTAAGTTATATCATACCGTCCGATAAACAGAAGATATGGATTATATTAGTAAGGTTAGTCCTCATAGGTGCCACAATATACGGATGTGTTAAAACAGCTGATGTTGCATGGGCGATGGGTGACTTAGGTGTAGGTATGATGGCATGGTTAAATATCATTGCGATTTGGATACTCCATAAACCAGCCTTAAGAGCATTACGTGACTTCGAAATTCAGAAAAAACAAAAAGGCTCTGGTTATTATGCAATTTATAAACCAGCTCCAGATGAAGTGCCAACAGCTAAATTCTGGCATGAAGATTATCCTAAACGTTTAAAAGAGTTTAACTTAGATGATAAATAATTAAACAATATCAAACGCTTTCAAATATACGCTCTCTACTGTACAATAATATTATATGTACAGTTGGGAGCGTTCTTTATGGATAAAAAAATAGGTCTTGTTGACCAAATTAAACTCGAAAGTAAATTCTTAAAAAGGGAAGTGACAATCTCAATTTACTTACCTAAAGACTATACAGATCTATATAAACATCATGTGATTATTACATTTGACGGTAGGGACTTTTTCCAATTTGGTCAAATTCATCGCGCATACGAGAAATTAAGAACAAATGATGAAATAGAAAGGGCAATCATTGTCGGTGTTCACTATGAAGATGTAGATAAGAGAAGAACAGAATTTCATCCCGATGGAGAATACCGAAAAGAAACGTCACAATTTGTGGTGAAAGAGCTATGTCCTTATATTGATAAAACATTCTCAACTTTGAAAGTAGGTAATGCAAGAATGTTACTAGGCGATAGTCTAGCAGCAAGTATCGCTTTAATGACATGTTTAGAATACCCGCATCATTTTAGTCAAGCAGGTCTGTTCAGTCCACTGATCAACGATACAGTAATAGAAGCATTTAACAATTGCTCATCTAAACATCTATTAACAATCAAACATTATATAGGTAAAGAAGAAGATTCTTTCAAACTTATAAGTGGAGATATGGCAGACTTTTTAACACCTAATCGTGCATTCAGTGAACGCGTTAAACAAGAAGATTTAACCTATGAATACACTGAATTAGATGGTGGACATACATGGAAAACATGGAAGCCTGAATTACCAAATATGTTAAGTTACTTTTTAAGTCATCAAAATCAAAAAAATTTGATATAATAATAATGTAGAAAAACAAAGGAGGAAGTATCATTATGAAATTAGGCATCGTACTTATTCCGTCTAAACCATTCCAAGAAAAAGTGAATGCTTATCGTAAAAGATATGACAAACACTATGCGTTAATTGCACCACATATTACAATTAAAGAGAAATTTGAAATTGAAGATAGTAAACTAAATGAAGTGAAATCACAATTAGAAGCTACAGCTAAAGAATTTGAACCATTAAATATCCAAGTGTCTAAAGCATCTAGCTTTGCACCTACTAAAAATGTTATTTATTTTAAAGTGACTAAAACGGATGAATTAGAATCTTTATTTAGTAAATTTAATAATGAAGCATTCTATGGTGAAAGTACACATCCATTCGTACCACACTTTACAATTGCACAAGGTCTTTCAAGCCAAGAATTTGAAGATATTTATGGCCAAGTAAGAATGGCTGGTATAGATCATTCAGAAACAATTGATACAATTAAACTTATGAAGCAAAATGAAGACGAAACATGGTCTGAAGAAGCTTCATATACACTAGGATAAATTGAAATTTATCTCATATAAATAAGGAAGCAGAAGTATTGATTTAATACTTCTGCTTCCTTTTATTTTATGCTGATTTTCTTTTTCTATAATTAATGATAAAGAATGTACCATAGAATAATGCTAAGAATAAGAACATAATACTTGAAGCATAAATTGTATAATACACGTCTCTAAATACTTCAGAAATTAAGCCACCTAATACCGGGCCAATCATTGTTCCAAATCCTTGAACGCTATTAAAGACACCCCATGTTTCTTCTTGAACTTTGTTGTGAATTTGACCAGCCATAAATGTATTCCATGCTGGTAAGAGTAATCCATAAATAGTACCAATGAGTAGAGCAATCAATAGAACGATAAATAATTGTGTTAAGACCGTTAATCCAAATATAAATGAGCTATATGCTAAAAATCCTACAAAAATGATAAGATGTGTAAATGCTTTAGAATGTTTATCCATCAATTTAGAAAAGAATAACATCGAAATGGTACATCCAATACCGCCGACAATAAGTAAAAGTGTATATTCTAATGTCGTAACACCCATATGCTTTGTTGCGTATGTTGGCAATATAGGGACCAACATGCCGATTGCAGAACCCTGTAAAAAGATACCTGGAAATAGCAATAAATGTCTTCTTGTAACTTGTACGATTTCTCGTAGTTGTTTTTTAACAGATTTACTTTCATAATTTGTTAATTGTACTTTAACGAAATAGAATAATATCCATGCAATGAGTACACATAGCGCCATCATAAATGTAAATCGAGTAGGATGTAGTTTAAATAGTAAGTTCATGAAGATCATACCTGATAATAAACCAACTAACCAACTGAAATAAACATATCCCATTTGTTTACCTCTAGAAGCCTCGTCTACACTAGATAACATAATGACCCAAATTGGACTGACCGCGATACCTAATAATATGGCACTTAAAATAAATACGATAGGTGACGGTATAAAAATAATGAGTGCTAAACTTGAAAAAGCTAATATAAATCCACACGTTAATATAACAGTTGGACCAAATCGTTTTAGAAGAAAACCTATTACGAAATTGGTTAATGCATCACTGATGAAATGTAAAGAAATCGCTAAAGAAGTAATACCAACAGTCACTTTAGCAGTGGTTGTTGGTAGAATTGGTAAATAACTTAAAATGTACATTCCTCTCGCAAATTCCATCATAAATAATATGATGAGCATTAACCGAAAATCTTTTTTGTGAAATGTTTTATCTGATGAAGTATTTGGCATACATAGGAACCTTTCCATAAACTTCATTATAAGAAAGTGAATCACTTAATAATGAAAGTAAGTCTTTGCATATATTTTCTGTTGATTTTTCAATATAATTTTCTTCTAGTAATTGTGTCATTTCTTTAAGTCTAGATGGTTGATTCATAAGTGAAATAACAAGTTTAGTCGCTTCTTCTGGTGTGTGTGCTATTTTACCGTATCCTTTTCGTGCGAAATACTCAGCATTTTCTAACTCTTGTCCAGGTGCTGGATTTAAGAATACCAGTGGTAAATGTCTTGAGAATGCTTCAGAAATAGTGATACCACCTGGTTTAGTAATCATGAGTTGGCTAGATGCCATCCATTCATTCATATGTTTCGTATAACCGAGTATTAAAACATTATCATTATCTTTAAAATGATGTCTAAGTTCATTTTTTAAACTTTTACTGTTACCACAAATCATGACAACTTGTGCATCTTTAGCGTACATATCTATTTTACTAATCATCGTTGAGAAACCTGTTGATACACCGAAAGCACCAGCAGACATTAAAATGACTTTTTTGTCTGGATCTAATTTATGTTTCGTTAACCAATGATATCGGTCGATTGGTTGCTCAAATTGTTTCGAAATAGGTATGCCTGTTACTTTGATTGCATCGCTTACTACACCGATAGATTCAATTTCTTTTTTCAAATCTTTCGTAGCAACATAGTATCTATTTGAGTGTGGTGTTACCCAGTTCTTGTGTAAACGATAGTCCGTCATAACTGTAGCGATAGGTATATTTAAATTGAATTGTTCCGTTAAAACTGATACGACCGGTGTCGGAAAAGTTAACAAAATCAAATCAGGCTTTTCTTTTATAAGTAAATTCAATAATTTATTTAATCCATAGTATTTATAGAAACATTTATCAATTTGTTCAGGTCTACTATAGTAGAAGAACTTATACATATTTCTGAAATACTTAAAGCTGTTTATATACCATTGTTTCGCAATTGAAGTCATAATAGGGTGTGCTTCCAAAAATAAATCATGCTCAATAACAGTTAAATGATTTAAATTCATTTCACCAAATTGTTTCACAATACTATTCGTAACTTGTAGATGACCATTACCGAAAGAACCTGTAATAATCAATAATTTTTTGTTTTGAGAAACCATTAGCCACACTCCGTATTTGTATTTAATTTCTATGATAGTTTAACGCATTTTCGCTATTTTGTGAAAAGATATTGCATATAATTACAAAATTAATATAAAAACTTTATACTATATCAATGTTTTAGTTGGAGATATTTAACAAATTATACGTCATTATGCATGGAATATAGTTAAACTTTTCTGTATCGATTCATACCAATCATATTTAATACTAACAGTAATAAGAATATACCAATGAGTATGATCCAATTTATATAAATATCTGATAAGTGATAGCCTCTTAACATAACATTTTGAATGGTATCACCTGCATAGTATAGCGGCATGATATGCGCGATATATACGAGTACTTTATGCATGCTTTCCACTGGTATGATGCCTGCAAAAAAGACTTGAGGAATCACAACTAAAGGAATAAATTGAATCATTTGAAATTCTGATGATGCGAATGTCGATAACAATAAACCTAGCGTAAGTGCTATAAATGACACGAGTACATTCGTAATAAATACTAATAATATGTTGCCTTCAGTAACCATTTGTAATACATAAATAGCATATAAAACAATCAAAGTTGTTTGTATGATGGCAAATGTACCATAACCTATTATATAACCTAAAATAATTTCATGTTTTTTAATAGGTGATGATAATGTTCTTTCTAAAGTTCCAGATGTTCTTTCTTTAAGTAACGAAATACCTGAAATTAAGAATGTAAAGAAGAATACAAAAAATGCGATTAAAATAGGGCTTATTGTATCAAAATAATTTGTATATTTACCACCATGTAAATAATGTTCTTTGGCATCTAACTTTGTTATATGATTTGGGTATTTAGCCGAAACTTGAGACTTTTCGGCTGCTGGCAGTTGTTGAGTTATGGACTGAATGATTTTCCCTTGTTGATTAACGACAGATGACAACTGCTTTGTACTTTGCATAATGACTAATTTATTGATGGTTAACTTTAATTGACTCGTTTTGCTTGGGTCAGTATTTTCGTAAGTTACATCTAGTTTGTTATCGTTTAATGATAGAAAAACATCTAAATGATCCTCTTTAAATTTATGTTTTAAATCTTGTTGATTTGAATACTTTTGAATGTTAATATCCTGTTTTTTGAGGCTTGAAATGATTTGATCGTTTACTTGATATGTACCCACTTTTAGATCAGTTGACTCATCAGAATAATTAAATAAAAAATAAATCAACGTCATTATTAATAACGGTGCAACGAGTAAGAGCATTAGGGTACGTTTATCTCTTATAACTTGTTTTAAAATACGCGTGGCAATATTAATCATGTGCACCATCTCCTAACGCTAAGAAGACATCTTCAATCGTTTTTACGTTATATGATGATTTAATTTCATTTGGCGTACCATAAGAAATAATTTGTCCTTCTCTCATTAGTAATAATCGATCGCATTTATCAGCTTCATCTAATACATGTGTTGTGATAAGAATGGTCTTGCCTTCATCTCTAAATTGAAACAAATCATTCCAGATTGATTTTCTTAATCTTGGGTCTATACCAACTGTTGGCTCATCTAAAATCAATATGTCTGGATTTTGAATCATACTAATTGCAAGAGATAATCTACGTTTCATACCTCCGGAAAATGCCTTAACTTTTTTATGTTTTTCATGTGATAAGTTGACAATTTCCAGTGTTCGTTCTATTTGTTCGTTGATGTCCAATTTAAGTGCTTTATGAATGTATAATTTCGCAAAGAATTTTAAATTTTCAACAGCGGTTAAATCATCAAATAATGCATCACTTTGAGACATATAACCAATAGACCTTAAAATTTCTCTGTTAGGTATACGATTGCCGTTGATCGAAATTGTACCAGAATCCATAGTTGTCATGCCTAAAATACATTTGATCAAAGTCGTCTTGCCTGCACCTGATGGGCCAATTAAACCTGTTATTAAACCAGGTTCAAATTGAGTTGTTACATCTTTTAAAATAACTGCTTTTCCATAAGATTTCGTAATGGATTGAATATCAATCATAAAAGCACCCCTTTATTTAAAAGTAAACGCTCACTCATTTTATAATTGTTTATAGTTATAGTCTAAGCTATAAAATCAACTTAAGAAAGTGTATAATAGACCTATTGAAAATAAAGGAGCAATAACGATGAATGTTAAAACGTTATTAAATAAAATAAAAATTAAACAAACTTACGGTCAAATTGATCAAGAAGTTCATGATATTACGACAGATTCAAGAAATGCTCAAGAAGGCTCTATATTTGTGGCATCAAAAGGTTATACAGTAGATAGTCATAAATTTATACCGAATGTAATAGAGCAAGGATGTAGCGTCATTGTGAGTGACCGTTACGTAGAATTAAATGAGGATGTACTATTAATTGTGGTTAAGGATACATTGAAAGTGGCAAGTATCTTTAGTCATGTCTTGTTTGATTTTCCTAGTCAAAAATTAACGACGATTGGTGTAACGGGTACAAATGGTAAGACGACAATTGCGACAATGATTCATCATTTAACGAGAGGATTAGGGAAAAATAGTGCTTATTTAGGAACGAATGGTTTTCAAATTAATGAAACAGTTACAAAGGGTGTTAATACGACTCCAGAAACTGTTACTTTAACGAAACATATTGTTGAAGCGGTTGATAAAGAATGTGAGAGTATGACATTTGAAGTCTCAAGTCACGGGTTAGTTATCGGCAGACTTCGTGGTTTAGAATTTGATATCGCTATTTTTTCAAATTTAACACAAGATCATTTAGATTTTCATGGTACGATGGAAGCTTACGGACATGCTAAGTCATTATTATTTAGTCAATTAGGTCAAGACTACAGAAAAGACAAATATGTCATATTGAATGCAGATGATCCATATATAAAAGAATTAATACCTGTAACACCATTCGAAATATTTACATATGGTATAGATAACGAAGCAGACTTTATGGCTAAAGATATAGAAGAATCTATCAGCGGTGTGCGTTTTACACTTGAAACACCATTTGGTTCTTACAAAGTACAATCACCTTATTTAGGTAAATTTAATGTCCTTAATTTATTAGCGAGCATTATAAGTTTGTGGGCACAAGGTTATGACTTAAACGACATAACTGAAGCTGTTGAAAATATGCCTGCAGTTGAAGGACGTTTAGAAGTATTAGATAGAAACTTACCAATAGATTTAATTATTGATTATGCACATACGCCAGACGGAATGGATAAATTAATAGATGCTGTAAAACCATTTGTAAAACAAAAATTAATATTCTTAGTTGGTATGGCCGGAGAAAGAGACTTAACAAAAACACCAGAAATGGGTAAAATAAGTTGTCGAGCAGATTATGTGATTTTCACACCAGATAACCCTGCAAATGATGATCCGAAAATGTTAACAGCAGAATTAGCTAAAGGAGCGACACATAATAATTATGTAGAATTTGAAGATAGAGCAGAAGGCATTAAACATGCAATAGAAATTTCTGAGCCAGGTGATACAGTTGTACTCGCATCTAAAGGGAGAGAGCCATATCAAATCATGCCTGGTCATATCAAAGTGCCTCATAGAGATGATTTAATCGGTTTAGAGGCAGCATATGAAAAGTATGGAGGAAAGCCAAGTGAAGATTAGAGAAAGTCATTCGCAAAACTTAAATTGTAAAGTATATATATATGAAAATAAAAAAGAAGAATATTTTGTGATTTCAATTCCGGATTTATTTTGGTCTATTGAAGTAGATTACGATTTATACGGAGAATCTTTAATTGAGCATTTGTACTTGCATTTGTTTAATGTACTTGATGAAGATGAAGCAAATGAATTAGCAAATAGAATTAGCCAATGGACATCCGAATTATAAGGAGAAATGAATTGTGACGATTAAACAAGAAGTAGAAAGTAGAAAGACATTTGCGATTATATCCCACCCAGATGCTGGTAAAACAACATTAACTGAAAAATTATTACTTTTTGGTGGTGCGATTAGACAAGCAGGTACCGTTAAAGGTAAAAAGACAGGGAAGTTTGCGACAAGTGACTGGATGAAAGTGGAACAAGAACGTGGTATTTCTGTTACAAGTTCAGTTATGCAATTTGATTATGATCATTACAACATTAATATATTAGATACACCAGGACACGAAGACTTTTCTGAAGATACGTATAGAACATTAATGGCTGTAGATAGTGCTGTAATGGTAATTGACTGTGCAAAAGGTATCGAACCGCAAACGTTGAAATTGTTTAAAGTATGTAAAATGAGAGGAATTCCTATTTTTACATTTATCAACAAATTAGACAGAATGGGTAAAGAACCTTTTGAACTTTTAGAAGAAATTGAGAAAACATTAGAAATAGAAACTTATCCTATGAACTGGCCAATTGGAATGGGACAAAATTTCTTCGGAATTATTGATAGATCCGATAAGACAATAGAGCCATTTAGAGATGAAGAGAATATATTACATTTAAATGATGACTATGAATTAGAAGAAGATCATCCAATCAAAAATGATTCACAATTTTCTCAAGCAATTGATGAGTTAATGCTTGTAGATGAAGTCGGTGAACAATTTGATGAAGAATTATTGTTAGCTGGAGAGTTAACACCAGTATTCTTCGGTTCAGCATTAGCGAATTTCGGTGTTCAAAACTTCCTTAATGCGTATGTTGATTATGCGCCAATGCCAAGTGGCCGCAAAACTGAAGAAGGAGATGTTGTGGATCCATTCGATCAAGACTTCTCAGGATTTATCTTTAAGATACAAGCAAATATGGATCCAAGACACAGAGATAGAATCGCATTTATGAGAGTCGTGAGTGGGGCATTCGAAAGAGGTATGGATGTGACACTTCAACGTAATAAGAAAAAACAAAAAATTACGCGTTCAACTTCATTTATGGCAGATGATACACAAACTGTAAACCATGCTGTTAGTGGTGATATTATCGGGTTATATGATACTGGAAATTATCAAATTGGTGACACGCTTGTCGGCGGGAACCAGAAATTCCATTTTGAATCATTACCACAATTTACACCTGAAATATTTATGAAAGTTAGCGCTAAAAATGTTATGAAACAAAAGCATTTCCATAAAGGGATTGAACAATTAGTTCAAGAAGGTGCGATTCAACTTTATAAAACGTTGCACACGAATCAAATCATACTAGGTGCAGTTGGACAATTACAATTTGAAGTATTCGAGCATCGTATGAAAAATGAATATAATGTTGATGTTGTTATGGAACAAGTCGGTAAGAAAATAGCAAGATGGATTGAAAATGAAAAAGATATTACGGACAATATGAATTCAAGTCGATCTATTTTAGTTAAAGACCGCTATGATCAATATGTATTCTTATTTGAAAATGAATTTGCAACTAGATGGTTTGAAGATAAATTCCCAGAAATTAAATTATATAGTTTGTTATAATGAACAAAACATTGTATAATAATTAAGTAAAACTA
The DNA here is from genome assembly GCF_022386965.1 of Mammaliicoccus sp. B-M6. Lineage (NCBI taxonomy): Bacteria > Bacillati > Bacillota > Bacilli > Caryophanales > Staphylococcaceae > Mammaliicoccus > Mammaliicoccus sp. B-M6. Next base: position 4,392 of record NZ_JAJNHJ010000026.1, on the reverse strand, counting down.
AATAGACCTACGACTTTGTCGAAGGGGAGTAACTTTAGAACTTAAAAATTCTAGCATATTATCGTCATTACGAAGCGCAAGTTTCCGGTAATATGGACATCACATAAATGTTAAGTGAGACCTTTGCCTTTTATTAGGCATGGTCTCTTTTGTTTTTTATAAAAAAGAATGGAGTGTGAATTGATGGATCCGAGTTTGTTAATCAGTTACGGCTGGGTATTAATTGTTTTAATTTTTCTTGAAGGATTATTAGCAGCAGATAATGCTGTTGTTATGGCCGTAATGGTCAAACATTTACCAGAAGATTTAAGGAAAAAAGCATTATTCTATGGATTATTAGGTGCATTTGTATTTCGTTTCTTATCATTATTCTTAATTAGTTTCTTAGCTAACTTCTGGCCAATTCAAGCGGCTGGGGCATTGTACTTAATTTATATGTCCATTAAGAACTTGATAGACTTTAAAAAGCATAAAGGTGAAGAGCTCAAGACGCCAGATGACGTAGAAGCTCAAGATGATTTCCCTGAATCAGAATTTCCTTCTGATGGACATGGTCATCATAAATTGAAAAAGAATTTCTGGATGACTGTATTAAAAGTAGAATTTGCAGATATCGCATTTGCGATTGATTCTATGTTAGCAGCATTTGCTATCGCAGTAACATTACCGGCAATGGGTATCCACTTTGGTGGTATGGACGCTGGTCAATTCGGTGTTATGTTTGTCGGTGGTATGATTGGTGTTATTATTATGAGATTCGCAGCAACATACTTTGTAGAATTATTAAATAAATATCCAAACTTAGAAGCGGCAGCATTTGCGATTGTAGGTTGGGTAGGTATTAAATTGTTTGTTATCGTATTGGCACATGATGAAATTGGTGTATTACCACATGATTTCCCTCATGGCATACTATGGCAATCTATATTCTGGACAGTATTATTATTACTCGTTATTATTGGTTGGATTACTTCAGTACGCAATAATAAAAAAACATCAAATTAATATTATAAAAGCAAAACACCCACAAAGTTTATTGATGACTTTGTGGGTATTTTTTTATCTTTTTTTAATTGAATAATCCATATTGAATGAATTCGTAAATATATGTAAAAATAGGTGTATAATATTGAGAATTACAATGGTTTTATGTTAATAAATTTAGTATTATATGGCATAATAGATACATTAAGTGTTTAGATTGAGGAGGGCAATAAATGTCACGAAAAAAGCATGTCATTCCTAGAAATGAATATAAGAGACAGCGACGTGAATTTTTTCATAACGAAGAACGTGAAAAAAGAATCGAACAAGAGAAAAAAGAATATGAAATAAAAAAAGCTAATGAACGAGAACTTCAAAAGAAAAACGAATTACGTGTTAAGGAAAATATGCAAAAAGCACGTATCGAAAAATTAACGAAAGAAGAAATCAAAAAGCAAGAAGAAGAATCTAAATCACATCCAACAATTGATTTAGACGATGACCGACTTGCTGAAACACATCAAGAACATAGTGAACAAGATGATGTGTTACATAACGATGAAGTTCAAACAAACAATGAAGATAGCAAAATAAACTTAGAAGAAGAACCTGAAGAGATTAAATATGAAAAAGTAAGTGAACAAAAACAGGCAGAAACAGATAAAGCCTTTTCTAAAGATAATGACTTTGAAACAAATAAGCAGCTCGGTGCAAGACATGATGAAAAAGTAGAACAAAAATCTCAAAATAAAAATAGTTTTCTCAATACATTTTTAACTAAAATAGAAAAGCATTGGCCAATCATTGCGATTATTTTAGCAATCATCTTAATATTTATTTTAGTATGGAGTATATTCCAAAATGTAAATCCTCCTAACGAAAGTAGAAAATCGATTGAAGAAAAACAATCTCAAAAAGGATTCCAAAAGCCTATTACGAATGTTATGGAAGCTGTAGAGAAATCTAAAAACTCAGTCGTAGGTGTATCTCATGAAGATTCAGATGTATCTAGTAAGAAAGAATCTTCAGCGAAGGAAAAAGAAGAAAATAGCGGCGTCGGTTCAGGCGTCGTTTACAAAGTTGAAAATAAAAAAGCATACATAGTAACAAATGCACATGTTGTATCAAGTGATAAGAAACCAATTATTACAACAGCAAATGGTAAAAAGTATGATGGTAAAGTATTAGGATCAGATCAATGGTCTGATATAGCAGTCTTAACGATTCCAATTGAAAAAACTGAAGATTTTAAACCTATTAAATTTGAGGACTCAGACAATTTAATTTTAGGTGAAACAGCTATCGTTATAGGTAGTCCGTTAGGCGCTGAATTCCAAAATAGTGTTTCTACAGGTGTAGTTTCTGGTCTAGATAGAAAAGTTCCTGTTGATTTTAATGGCGATGACGAGTATGATTGGGAAATTAAAGCTATTCAAACAGATGCTGCAGTCAACCCTGGTAACTCAGGTGGTCCTGTATTAGACTCACAAGGTAATTTAATCGGTATTGTATCATTGAAAATCGATATGCCTAATGTAGAAGGTATGGCGTTTGCAATTCCATCAAATGATGCTACTGACTACATTAATAAATTAGAGAAAAATGGTAAAATTGAACGTCCGGAATTAGGTATTATGGCTCAAAACTATTCTAAAATGAGTGATAGTGAAAAGTCTCAAATATCTTTACCTGATAAATATAAATCAGGAATGGCAATTACTGGTGTTACTAAAGATGGTAATGCTGACAAAGCTGGCGTTAAATTTAATGATGTAATCGTCGGTATTAACGATACAAAAATTGAAAATAATCTTGAATTTAGAAAAGAATTATATAATAATCATAAAAAAGGTGACAGTGTTAACTTGAAGCTTATCCGAGATGGAAAAGAAATTACGAAAAAATTAACATTGAAATAAAATAGAGGTGACAATTTGTGTCCATTATAAAATACTTTTTTCAAAAAATGACTCCACAACAGGGTATTGTATTATATTATTTGGGCGCAATTATTGTCGCCTTTTTATTATTAAATTTACCTTATGTTGTTAAACCTGGTGTTAAAATTGCACCAGTCGATACATTATTTGTTGCTGTATCAGGTGTCAGTGTAACGGGGTTAACACCTGTTACAATTGAAGATACGTTTACCATATTTGGACAAGCTATCATCCTGATTATACTTAATATTGGTGGCATAGGTGTAATGGCTATTGGTACATTACTTTGGGTCATTTTAGGTAAACATATCGGTTTACGTGAACGCCAATTAATCATGTTAGATAGTAATTCAAACGCTATGAATGGTGTTGTGAAGTTAATATTAGATATTGTGAGAACAATTTTAATGATTGAAGTTATTGGTGCGATATTGCTATCATTTTATTTCTATAAAGATATTGGATCAGTGAAAGAAGCAATACATCATGGTATATTTGCATCAGTATCAGCAACTACAAACGGTGGACTTGATATAACGGGAGAATCATTAGCACCTTATGCTAATGATTATTTCGTTCAAACTATCATTATGTTACTTATTATGTTAGGTGCAATCGGCTTCCCTGTATTGATTGAAGTCAAAACATACATGAAAAATACAATTCCAAACTTTAGATTCTCGCTATTCACTAAAATAGCGAGTGCGACATATTTATTTTTATTCTTACTCGGTACAATTGTGGTTTATTTATTTGAGTTTTCAAATGCATTTAAAGATGTTTCGTGGCATAAAGCTTTATTCTATGCAATGTTCCAATCATCATCTACAAGAAGTGCTGGACTATCAACAATAGATTTAAGTCAATTTACTGAAGCAACAAACTTTTTCTTAGGTGGATTGATGTTTATAGGTTCTTCACCTAGTTCAGTAGGTGGTGGTATAAGAACGACAACATTTACGATACTTGTTTTATACTTAGTGAACTTTAGTAATGGTCGAACAACTATAAAAGCTTTCAATAGAGAAATACATCCAATTGATATACAAAGATCATTTGCAGTTATTTCACTTGCATTAGCGATTACGTTTGTAGGTGTATTATCTGTCGTTCGATTTGAAGATGGCAAACATGATTTGTTATCTATATTCTTTGAAACGATGTCAGCGTTTGGTACATGTGGATTATCAATGGGGATTACAGATGGCTTACAATTAGGATCTAAAATCGTCATCATGATGTTGATGTTTATAGGTCGGGTAGGACTATTATGTTTCGTCGTCATGTTAGGTGGAAAATCAACACCTGATAAGTTCCATTATCCTAAAGAACGTATACAAATAGGTTAAATATAAAAAAGCAAGCGACTAGGTCGCTTGCTTTCAGACTGTGGACAAACTGAACTTAAATTTATAAGTTCAGTTTGTTTTTTTATATGGAGTAACATTTTCCACTAAAATCATGATTA
>NZ_JAJNHJ010000025.1:0-37982 GCF_022386965.1 Mammaliicoccus sp. B-M6 | reverse complement strand
ATAGTAAGCGATAGCGCGCTAGATTATATAAAAAATAAACTGTGAAGTAGAGTCGTACGTTCTCTACTTACACAGTTTATTTTACACTCCCACTACAAACTTAAAGATCACCTCTCTGTAGGTGGTCTTTTTTTAATATAGGCCTAATATTATTCCAAAAAATCCTATTATAAGTAAAACATATGTGATAAACCTTATAGTATCAGCACGTTTCATTTCTTTAATATATAACTTTGTATTTTCATCAGAGAATGAAGTGAAATCTTTTTTTAATTCTTCATCAGTTTGTTGTCTATAATATGAATCCCCATTCTTTATTTCTACTCTCAAACTTTTAATATGGACCGTCTACACTTAATTGGACAACTTCTTTAAAGAGAAGTTGTCCAATTAAGTGTAGACGGTCCATTACCATAGGCGCTCTTAGTTACAATTCCTTCGACTTTTGTTTGTATGGCTTGCCTTAGTTACACTTCGCCCAACTTTTGTTACTAACGCCTCCACCATATTTTAACTTCTATAACACATCCCCACACTCCCCCCAAAATCCAGACAAAAAAACCCTCAAAGCATAAGCTTTGAGGGTTAATAGCAATTAGTATTGCTTCATATATTGATCTCTTTCCCATTCTGATACTTGTGTTCTGTAATAATCCCACTCTAATGATTTAGATTGTATGAATTGGCGATAGATATGATTACCTAATGCTTGTTTAACAACTTTATTTTCTTTCATTGCTTTAACAGCTGTATAAAGTGTTGATGGTAAGTCTTGTACGCCTACCGCTTCACGTTCTTCTCTATCCATTTCATAGATGTTTTGATCTACTGATTCTGGTGGTGTTAATTTATTTTTAATACCATCTAATCCAGCTTCAAGGATAGTAGCTAATGCTAAGTAAGGGTTAGCTGCTGGGTCTACTGAACGAATTTCAACACGAGTTGATAATCCGCGAGATACAGGTATTCTTACTAATGGTGAACGGTTTTGACCACTCCATGCGATATAACATGGTGCTTCATAACCAGGCACTAAACGTTTATATGAATTTACTAATGGGTTACATACTGCTGTAAATCCACGTGCATTTTTCAAGATACCAGCAATAAAGTGATATGCATCATCAGTTAATTGCATTTCTCCATTTGGATCGAAGAATGCATTTTCTTTACCTTTGAATAATGAAACGTTAAAGTGCATTCCGCTTCCGTTTACACCAAATAATGGTTTTGGCATGAATGTCGCATGCAAGTTATGTTTACGTGCAATTGTTTTTACAACTAGTTTGAATGTTTGAATGTTATCACATGCTGTTATAGCATCTGCATATTTAAAGTCGATTTCATGTTGACCAGGTGCTACTTCGTGGTGACTTGCTTCAATATCAAAGCCCATATCTTCTAATTCTAGAACGATATCACGACGACAGTTTTCACCTAAATCTGTAGGTGCTAAGTCGAAGTATCCACCATTATCGTTTAATTCTAATGTTGGTTCTCCTTTTTCATCTAATTTGAATAAGAAGAATTCTGGTTCAGGTCCTAAGTTGAAATCTGTAAATCCTAACTCTTCCATTTCTTTTAATACACGTTTTAAGTTTGTACGTGGATCACCAGGGAATGGTTTGCCATCCGGATTGTAAATATCACAAATTAATCGTGCTACTTTGCCTTTTCCTGCAGTCCAAGGGAAAATTACCCAAGTGTCTAAGTCAGGACATAAATACATATCCGATTCTTCAATTCGCACGAATCCTTCAATTGAAGAACCGTCAAACATCATTTCATTGTTTAATACTTTTTCTAATTGTGCAATTGGTACTTCAACGTTTTTAATTGTACCTAAAATGTCAGTAAATTGTAATCTTAAATAACGTACGTTTTCTTCGTCAGCAAAACGAAAAATATCTTCTTTTGTAAAAGTTTGTTTAGCCATGTGATTATCCTCCAGTTTTTAATTAAAAAATCTTGATAAATCTCCACGGTTAAGTGGTCCCTCTGTTTTAGAAGTTCCTCTAATTACCCGCTCTCTCATCTTCAGTTCTTCTTCAGAAAGGTCATTTTCTTCTTCTAAAAGAATTTGTTTGATCCCTTTCATATTAAATCCCTTTTCGATAAGATTTTTAATTTCCAGTAATCGTTCAAGGTCATTTAAAGAAAATAACCGTTGATTACCTTCAGTCCTTTTGGGCGAAACGAGCTCATTGCTTTCATAGTATCTGATTTGTCTGGCTGTTAGCTCTGTTAACTTGATTACGACACCAATCGGGAACACGGCCATGTTTCTTCTGATTATGTCTCTTGACAGCACGACCGCCTCCTTTAGTAAGAACTTGTTATAAATTTAGCACATAAATTTTCAGAAAACAAATGAATGTCAGGAAACCTTACATCTTTTTTATAATTCAACAAGGTTTTGCTTGATTAAATGCTGTACAGCACGCGTTATCGCAATTTTAACATGTTCATAAGTTAAGCCACCTTGAATGTAAGCTTCATATGGTGGTCTAATTGGACCATCTGCCGTTAACTCAATTGATGATCCTTGAATAAATGTACCTGCAGCCATGATAACATCATCTTCATAACCTGGCATATAGCTAGGCATCGGACTAAAATGCGCATTAATTGGAGATGCGTGTTGTATCGACTGACAAAATGCAATCATTTGTTCTTTTGTTTCAAAAGTAACAGATTGAATAATATCTGTACGTTTATCTTGATAATGCGGTGTCGTTGTCATATTTAATTTTTCTAGCAAGCGAGAAGTGAATAATGCACCTTTCAAACTTTGACTGACAACATGTGGTGCTAAGAAGAACCCTTGATACATTTCTGGTAAACTTCCTAAAGATGCGCCCGCTTCTTTACCAATTCCTGGTGCTGTTAATCTGTATGCACAACGTTCTATCAGGTCAGCTTTTCCTGAAATATAACCGCCAATTTTGGCTAAACCACCTCCTGGATTTTTAATTAAAGAACCTGCTATTAAATCTGCACCAATTTCAATGGGTTCTTTATCCTCAACAAATTCTCCATAACAATTATCTACAAAGACAATTTTATCTGGATATGTTTCTTTAATCGCATTGATTGCTTGTTCAATTTGTGCAATTGTTAATGAAGGTCGCGAACTATAACCTTTAGATCTTTGTATCGCAATGACTTTAGTATTTTCATTAATATTTTCTAACACTGAATGAATATCTATTTCATTTTGTTTCAATGGTACTTCTCGGTATGTGATACCTTGTTCGATAAAACTTCCTATACCATTACCATTTATACCGATTACTTCTAATAACGTATCATAAGGTGTTCCTGTAATATATAATAATTCGTCTCCATATTTCAGTTGGCTGTTAAGCGCTAATGTAATAGCGTGCGTACCTGAAATAATTTGAGGTCTTACTAAACTGTCTTCAGCTTTAAATACTTTACTATAAACATCTTCTAAATGATCTCGACCTACATCGTCGTATCCATATCCAGTTGTACCGATTAAGTCTGATTCAGTGATTTTCACTTCATGAAATGCATCAAGTACATGTTCTTGTGCGATTAATGCATTATGTTCGATTTGATCAAAGTATGGTCTTAATTCTTTTTCTACATCAATAATTAATTCTTTTAATTTCTGTTCCATTTGTTTACCTCTTATTTCTGTTTATAACCTTTTATGTGATATGTTTCTGTTTCTTCATCAAAATCCATTTTCTCAACTAAAGTATGTTTTTTTTGCCAATATAATTTGTCAGCATCCCTTGATGGAATATCCATTTCGTAGTAATCCATTGTTTCTTTAATCATATCGACTAATTTTTCTTTAAATATAGCTTTATCATTAGAACCTTTTGCTGAAACAAATATAGATTGTCCTGATATCGCTGAATGATTAGAAGGCGCTAAATCTTTTTTATTAAATACGACCAACATCGGAATATGTCCCATATCTAATTGATTAACTAAAGTCATAACCGTTTCATACTGTTCCATATAGTGTGGATGGCTTGCATCTACAACATGAACGAGTAATTGCGCATATTTCGCTTCTTCTAAAGTCGATTTAAATGCTGCGATCAATGTTGTAGGCAACTTCTGAATAAACCCAACTGTATCAGAAAGTATCACGTTAAACCCGTCATTTATTGTAATGGCGCGAGATTTAGGATCTAAAGTCGCAAATAACAAATCTTGTTCGAATGTTTCATCATTTGATAACTGATTAAACCACGAAGATTTACCGGCATTTGTATAACCAATTAATGCAACTTGGTATGCTTGATTATGTTGACGTCGTTCTCTATAACGTGAACGATGAGAAACGATTGTTTCTAATTGATGCTTTATTTCATTCATTCTAGTACGAATATGTCTTCTATCTGTTTCTAATTTCGTTTCACCTGGACCTCTCGTACCAATTCCGCCACCTAAACGAGATAAGCTTTTGCCGTGTCCAGATAATCTCGGCAATAAATAATCTAACTGTGCTAATTCAACTTGCAATTGACCTTCTCTACTTGAAGCTCTTTGCGCAAAAATTTCTAAAATCAATTGAGTGCGGTCTATAATTTTTGTGTTAAATAACTCATCTAAATGTTTCGATTGCGCAGTTGTCAATTCATCATTTGCAATGACTGCATTCACTTTAATATCATTCAATTCGATATATTCAATGACTTCTTCAATTTTACCTTTACCAAAATAATACTGTTGATCAGGTCGCTCTCTTTTTTGAGTGAAGAGTTCCATGACTTCTAGTTGGCTTGTAACAGCAAGAGATTCCAATTCTTGAACTGTTGATTTAAATGTTGCTTCATCATCTTTTTTATCATGAATTGCTAACAGGATTACTTTTTCTGTTTCATGTTTTGTCGACTTCATATCATTTTTCATTTTTATCACGCTCACTTTAAATATATTTTAACATATAAACATGCATGCAAATTGATATGACTTTGATAAATTTTTGATTATAATAGAATTAAGAAAAGGAGTGATGGCAATGTCAATTTATGACTTCGTTGTTGCAAAAACGAACGGTGAAGAATATTCATTATCTGAGTATAAAGGAAAAGCTATTTTAATTGTTAATACAGCAAGTGAATGTGGGTTCACACCTCAATTTGAAGGTTTAGAAGCTTTATACCAAGATTATAAAGATCAAGATTTCGTGGTGTTAGGATTCCCATGTAATCAATTTGGTAATCAAGAACCTGGCGACTCTTATGAAGCATACCAAAATTGCAAATTAAATTATGGTGTAACTTTCCCAATGCATGAAAAAATAAAAGTTAAAGGTTCAGAACAACATCCTCTATATGAATATTTGACTTCTGCTAAAAAAGGTATTTTAAATGGGTCAATTAAATGGAACTTTACAAAGTTCTTAGTGAATAAAGATGGAGAAGTTGTGAATCGATTCTCTCCACAAAAAAGCCCTGAACAATTGAGAAGTTTAATAGAAGCAGTATTATAATTGATTACACATAAATAAGCGGCTAAGACAATAAAATGTCCTAGCCGCTTATTATTTGAAACACAATTATTGTTCGCTATCTTGATTTTCATCATCTTGTGCATCTACGAAAGTTGAGATAGCATGTTTGTAAATTAGATGTTCTTTCCCTTGAATATCTAATAATACAACTTTGTCGTCAAAGTCGACAATTTTCCCTTTCATTTGAAATCCATTCAATAAGAATACCGTAAGTTCAGTTCCTTCTGATTTGAATTTCTTAAGTAAAACTTCTTGAATATTTTCTTTCTCTGCCATATGACTTTCCCCTTCACTTGGATAATTGGATTACGTTGTCTGCGATTTCTGTTAAAGACTGTTTATCCCGTTGAAACCAAGTCACATTCATTTTGTTTTTAAACCAAGTCATTTGACGTTTGGCATATCTTCTTGAATTTTGCTTGATTTGTTCTGTAGAGGTTTCTATGTCTATTTCTCCATTTACTACTGGTACCAATTCTTTATATCCAATTGCTTGCATACTTTGAGAATCTTGATATCCTTTCTCAACAAGATTAGACACTTCTCTTAATAATCCTCGCTGCAACATCATGTCAACGCGCATATTAATTCTTTGATATAATGTTTCGCGCGACATTTCTATCCCAATTAATATTGTACTATATTTTCCAGAAAATGTCTGGCTTTTCTTTCTTTCACTTAAAGTTTTTTTCGTATTTAAGTAATATTCAATAGCTCTTTCTACTCTTTTTCGATTGTTCGGATGCACTGATGACGCGGTTTCTGGGTCGATTTCATATAAATAATTGTGCAATTCAATATTTGAGCATTTAGATAATTTATTTAATTTATATTTTGTAATTTCCATTTTTTCAGAACTGATTTTCTCTTCTTCAAGGTTATAATCATATAAAACCGACTGTACATATAAACCTGTTCCACCGACAAGTATCGGCATTTTACCTCTATCATGAATATCCTTTACAATTCTTTCAAAGTCTTGTTTAAATCGATAAACTGAATATGGTTCATCCGGTTCATATACATCTATTAAATGATGAATAACGCCTTCTTTTTCTTCTTCTGTCACTTTAGCTGTACCAATATCTAGACCTTTATAAATTTGAAAGGCATCACCATTAATAACTTCACCGTTTAAAGCTTTGGCTAATTTAATACTTAATTCTGTTTTACCTACTGCAGTAGGTCCTACTATTGCAATTAATGGTTTTTCATTCATTTGTTATTTCCTCTTTTTCTAATTGTTTAATTTGTACCATCAACCAATTATATAAATGTTCATACACTGCATAACGGTTCGTCTCAAATAACACTTCATGACGCTTATTTTTATATAATTGTACTGTGACATGTTTAACACCTGAACGTTTATAAATAGAAGCTAACTGTTTAATACCATTACCAAATCCACCAAAGTGATCTTCTTTACCTGATACTAGTAAAATCGACATATTTAAATTTTGTTGTTTAATATAACTGATTTTCTTAGTTTGGACAGAAGCCTTTACTGTTTCTAGAAGTACTTTATGTGAAATCGGAAATCCTGAATACATATCTTTTTCATATTGCTCACGATTTTCATCACTTTGACTTAACCATTTATTATCTTTATTTAAATCTTTATGTTGTCGATTCATTGTCTTAAAAGCAATATTATTAATAAACTTTGATTTTGTGCGACTTCCTAAAAATAAATTCACAAACTTTAATGCATATAAGTTTAACTTGCCTTGAATTTTAGGATAAACAACCGTTCCTGACAGTATCAAAGCATCTACATCATTTGGATAATCATGAACAAATTGTCTCGCAACTAACGAACCCATAGAATGGCCAAGTAATATAAATGGCAATTCCGGATTAAGTTCATTTTTAAATGTATCCCTTACTTCTTTAACGTCGTCGACTAAATCTTGTAATGCATTAAAATGACCTCTTGAAGAAGCTTCTATGTTCATACCATGACCTCGGTGGTTATGACGTATAACATGAAAGCCTCTTTTACATAAATATTCTGCTACTGCATCATATCTATCTTTATGTTCAGCCACACCATGCAGTATATGTATAATTCCATAAGGTTTTTCATCCGTTTTATCAATTGTAACTTCTAAAGTTTGTTCTGTAGATAATGTAATTCTATGATTAAATCGTCTCAAAGACATGCGCCTCCCTTATAAGACATTATAGCAAAATCTATAGCGCTTAAAAATATATTCACAAATCCATCATATAATATAAAAAACCTGCCGACAAAAAGTTGTCAGCAGGTTTAAAAAATAAATTATAAATTATTTAACTATAGCTGGTTGATCATTTGGATTAACCGCTTCTTTAATAGCTTGTTCTAATTCATCTTTATAAACGCGTTTAGTATCATTATCATAATTTAATACTTGAGCCATTACTTCAACTATCGCATCTTTATGATCTAATACATATTGAATATCAAAGTATAAACGACCTGAACGACGTACTAAGAAGTCAGTTGGTTTATGAACCATTTCTTTTTGAATGCTGTAAATAACTTCAGCATATACTTCGATTGGTAGGTTAACATCTGCAACTTGTGTAGCATGTGCAATAGCAAATACTTCATCTACATTAGATCCGTATTTTCTAGCTAAATAACGTGCTGCATCTTCTGATAAGTTGTAGTTTTTAGCTTCTTTAACTTTACTTTCAACGAATGATTCATAATTTTTACTACCACCAACGTTACCGCCAGAAATGTAAGTTTCTTTTGTACGACAAGGTTTGAATGATAATTTATATTCTTCTTTAAGACGTTTACTTAATAAATCAACAATGTCTTGAGCCATATGACGGTAACCTGTTAATTTACCACCAGCGATTGTAAGTAAGCCTGAATCGCCTTCCCAAATTTCATCTTTACGAGAAATTTCTGATGGATCTTTACCTTTTTCAAAGATTAATGGTCTAACACCAGCCCATGTTGATTCGATATCTTTATCTTCAACTTTTACAGTTGGGAACATATAGTGAATAGCATCTAATAAATATTGACGATCTTCTTCTGTAACTTTAGGAGAAGATTTATCATTATCATAAATTGTATCAGTAGTACCAACGTAAGCTTTTCCATCTCTAGGAATTGCGAAAATCATTCTGCCATCATTTTCTGTATCAAAATATACAGCTTGACCTAATGGGAATACGCTTTGGTCTATTACAATATGAACACCTTTAGTTAATCTAAGTTGTTTATTGTTTGTTGAATAGTCTTTACCACGTACTTCATCAACCCATGGACCTGCAGCATTGATAACTCTTTTACCTTTAATTTCGAAAATTTCATTTTGTAATAAATCAGTTACTTCGATACCTGATACTTTTTTCTTTTTGTTATATAAGAATTTATTTGATTTAGCATAGTTAATGATATCTGCACCAAATTCACGTGCGCGTTTCATAACTTCAATTGTTAAACGAGCATCATCTGTACGGTACTCAACATAGTAACCACCAGCTTTTAAACCGTCTTGTTTTACAAGTGGTTCTTTCTTAATTGTTTCTTCTCTGTTTAACATTGTACGACGTTCAGCTTTTTTAACACCTGCTAAGAAATCATAAACTTTCAAGCCGATTGATGTTGTAAATGGACCCATGCTACCGCCTTTGTGTAAAGGTAATAACATCCATTCTGGTGTTGTTACGTGAGGACCATTTTCATAAACGATCGCTCTTTCTTTACCAGTTTCAGCAACTACGCCAACTTGGAATTGTTTTAAGTAACGTAATCCACCATGAACTAATTTCGTACTTCTAGAACTTGTACCTTGTGCAAAGTCTTGCATTTCTACTAATGCTACTTTCATACCACGTTGCGCTGCATCTAAAGCGATACCTGCACCAGTGATTCCTCCACCGATAACAACTACGTCATATTCAGTATTTTTAAGTTGATCTTTAACTTGATTACGATTTAATGCTGATAATTGTTGCATAACCATTTCCTCCTATAAAATGTAAAAAAATGAGAGACTTATCCCTACAAAAATGTACGAACAAAGCCTCTCATGTCTCTACGAAATATTAACTTAACTATATGATAACACAACTTAATCTAATTTAAAAGCTTGAGTGGCTTTTACTGCAGTTTTCCAACCTTTATAAAGTTTTTCACGTTCTTCTTCTTCAAGTTCAGGTTTGAATTCTGTTTCTAATTTCCAACGTTGTTTTATCTCATCTTTAGATTTCCAGAAACCTACTGCTAATCCAGCTAAGTATGCTGCACCTAATGCAGTTGTTTCATTTACTTCTGGTCTTTCTACTGGCGTATTTACAATATCAGCTTGGAATTGCATTAAGAAATTATTCTTAACAGCACCGCCATCAACTCTTAATGTTTCAACATTAATTCCAGAATCTTTTTCCATTGCTTCTAACACATCTCTAGTTTGGTAACATAATGATTCTAAAGTTGCTCTAATGAAATGTTCTTTTTCAGTACCACGTGTTAAGCCGAAGATTGCACCTCTAGCATCTGCATCCCAATAAGGTGTACCTAAACCAACAAACGCTGGTACGACGTATACGCCTTCTGTAGATTTAACACGATTAGCATAATCTTCTGAAGCTGGTGCTGATTTAATCATTCTTAAACCATCTCTTAACCACTGAATAGCTGATCCTGATACGAAAATACTACCTTCTAATGCGTAGTTTACTTTTCCGTCTAGACCATAAGCTAAAGTTGTTAATAAGCCACTTTCAGATTTTACAGCTTTTTCACCAGTGTTCATTAACATAAATCCACCAGTACCGTATGTGTTCTTAACTTCTCCACTTTCGAAGCAAGCTTGTCCGAATAATGCAGCTTGTTGGTCACCTGCTACACCAGCGATTGCAATTTTCTCACCGAAGAAGTGATGTTCTTGAGTATAACCATATACTTCACTTGAAGGTTTAACTTCTGGCAACATAGAAGCTGGAACATCAAGATATTCTAATAATTCTTCGTCCCATTTCAAGTCATAAATGTTATACATTAATGTTCTACTTGCGTTTGAATAATCTGTTACATGAACGTCACCTGTAAATTTCCAGATTAACCAAGTATCAATTGTTCCGAATAATAAATCGCCGTTTTCAGCTTTTTCTCTAGCACCTTCAACATTATCAAGAATCCATTTTACTTTTGTACCTGAGAAATATGGATCTAATAATAGACCAGTTTTTTCTTTGAAAATTGGTTCTAAATCTTTAGATTTTAATTCTGTACAAATGTCTTGAGTTTGTCGTGATTGCCAAACAATTGCATGATAAACTGGACGTCCAGTATTTTTATCCCATACGACAGCAGTTTCCCTTTGGTTTGTGATACCAATACCTTCGATTTGTTTTGGACTAATGTTATTTTCATTAAGTACACTTGAAATAACCGCTAATACTGAAGTCCAAATTTCATTCGCATCATGCTCAACCCAACCACCTTTAGGGAAGTATTGCTTAAATTCTCTTTGACTCACAAATTTGATAGTACCTTCTTTATCAAAAAGTATTGCTCTAGAACTTGTTGTACCTTGGTCAATTGATAAAATGTATTTTTCCATATTAAACACTCCTATAAATTTGTATATTACAGAATTTCTGAAACTTCGTCTTTAAGTATTGATTTATTTAAGAAAATACCAGACAATACGACAATCACTGTAAAGATGATTGAGAATATAACGAAACCGTTTACAACCCCGTTAAATAAAATATTAAATAATGCTGCACCTAACATACCACCTGAAATCGGTCCTAAAATCGGCACAATTGCATATTTCCAATTTGAACTTCCTTTACCCGGAATTGGTAATAGCATATGCATGATACGTGGTCCGATATCACGAGCTGGGTTAATCGCATAACCTGTCGCACCACCTAAACTTAAACCAATTGCTACGATTAATAAACCAACAATTAAAGGATTTAAGCCATCAGTAAATTTATTAGTTCCTATAAATAATAATCCCATAACTAAGATCATAGTTCCAATAATCTCACTTAAGAAGTTTGCTACATAGTTTGGATAAGATGGACCAGTTGAGAATACACCTAACTTAGCACCTTGATCTTCAGTTTTTTTCCAGTGTGGTAAATAAGTAGCCCATACTAAAAATGCACCAATCATAGCACCAATCATTTGAGCCACAATAAATGGAACAACTTTAGACCATGGGAATGATCCGTCAATTGCAAAGCCAAGCGTAACAGCTGGGTTTAAATGTGCCCCGGAAACATTACCAACTGCATAAACACCAAGCATAACAGCTAGCCCCCAACCTAATGAAATAACAATCCAGTCTGCACCTTTACCAAGTGCCCCTTTTAGATTGACGTTAGCACATACACCGCCACCAAATAATATTAAGATGGCTGTACCAATTAATTCGCCTAAAAATTCACCCATATTAAACACCCTCCTAAATATAATATGCTAATACATAAAAAGCCCCCTACGTTGAACTACACATCATATTCATATAGTAATTTATACAAATTTAACGCATAGTTTCTTTTCGTAGAGGGTCTCATTTACTCATCTCATATATTAACTTAATTAGAAGTATAATACTTTATGAAAACGTTGTCAAATCAATTTACCAAATTGTAATATCGCTAGACGTAACATATTGTGCACCGCTTTCAATTGCTAAATCAATTTCTTCTTTAGTATTAATTAATCCACCTGCAATAATTCTCTTACCTGTTTTATCACTAATTTCTTTGATCACTTTAGTAGCAACACCTGGTAGTACTTCCACTAAATCAGGGTCTGATTGTTTAATCAGTTCAATACTTCTACTTAACGCTGTGCTATCAAGAATGAACACACGTAATATCGTTAACGTATTTAGTTTTTTGGCACGTTTAATAATTTTTGATTTCGTTGATATAATGCCATGTGGTTTATATTGTTGTATAACATATTCAACAGCCGCTTCATCATTTGATAAACCTTTTATTAAATCAATGTGTAGCATCACTTCTTTTTGATGCTTTTTCATTTGCTCTAAAATGCCTTGCAAATGACCGATATGTGTATCTAGTAAAACGCATCGTTCATAATCCATCTTAAAGAATTTTTCCATATCTTTCATAGAGCGAATAGCCGGTAATATATGCTTGTTCATTTTATCCTCCTACATAACGCGTTTAAATAATTTTTCTAATTCATACGTCGTTAATTCAATAATAATTGGTCTTCCGTGCGGACAAGTAAACGGGTCAGTTGTTTCTCTTAATTCATCTATTAAATGACTCATTTCATGATTTCTTAAATAATGATTAGCTTTAATAGATTTCTTACAACTCATCATAATTGCTGCATCTTCTCTTAATTTTTTAATATCAACTTTTTCATGATTTAACACGTAATCGATCATATCTTTGATTATTTCTTCTGCATCAACATTTGGCAACCAAACTGGGTATTCGCTAACCATATAATCATGATGACCAATTGGTTCTAAAAATACGCCCGCTTCAGCTAAGGATTGTAAATACTTTTCAATAATCATGTGTTCGTCTTTAGAGAAATTAAATGTTAATGGCAACAATAAACTTTGTGTTTCGTTTGTGACTTCACCGATTTTTTCTTTGAAAAATTCATATTTAATTCGTTCTTGTGCTGCATGTTGATCAATCATAAACATGCCTGTATCATTTTGTGCCACAATATATGTTCCGTGTACTTGACCTACAACTTCCATATACGGTACACGTGGCGCTTCAGATACTTGTTCTTCTTCAATTGGCGCTTGATATGGTGTATCAACATATTCTACTGTATCTTGAACTTCATAAGTTTCTTCATTATTTTCAATATGCTCGGGTTCATCATGCTGAACATCTATATCTCTATTATCTTCTTGTTTGATAGTATCTTCTTGTATAACCGAATGATGTTCTGTCTTATCTTTAAATTGCCAAGAAGGTGAAGGTTCTCTGCTAGTAGCGTCATTTGTTTTTTCAATTTCTTCAACACTTTCACTTTTATGAGAAACTTGCTGCTGTTGAGTTATATTTTGATTTCTTTTAGCTTCAAAATCTATTTTTTGTTGTTCAAAAATTTCTTTTTGTGATTTTTTAGGTTTTTGCTTTTCTAAAGATGTGTCTGGAATTAATGACATACCTCTAAATGCTTCTTTAATTTTTTGATTAATCAAATCATAAAGTAGTTGTTCTTTAGAAAGCCTTACTTCTAGTTTAGTCGGATGTACGTTAACATCTACTAAAATCGGATCCATTTCAATATTTAAATAAACGATTGGATATCTACCGATTGGTAAGAGTGTATGATAACCTTCTATAATTGCTTTGTTAAGTACAAAGTTCTTAATATATCGCCCGTTGATAAATATAGAAATATAATGACGATTACTTCTCGTGTGCTCAGGTTTACAAATAAATCCGTTTACGACGTAATCATCTGTTTCGCCATTTATTGGTACAAGGTCTTTCGCAATTTTCATACCATAAATTTCAGCCATTACTTCATTTGTTCTTCCTGAGCCATTCGTTGAAATAACTGTTTTGTCATCTGATACAAGATTAAATGCGATATTCGGATGGCTCATCGCCATTCTATTGACTATATCCGTAATTTTGCCCAGTTCTGTATACAAACTTTTAACATATTTTAATCTTGCTGGCGTATTATAGAATAAATCTTCAACAAGAATATCTGTACCTTTTTTAGCTTTAGCAGGTTGTTTTTTCGTGATTTCACCATTTTCAACGCGTACTTCATGTCCAAGCATACCATCCGTACAAGTCTTCATCGTTACTCTACTCACTGATGAAATACTTGCCAAAGCTTCGCCTCTAAAACCAAGTGTACGAATATGAAACAAATCATAATCGTTATTGATTTTACTTGTCGCATGTCTACCAAATGCTTTGGCTATATCGTCTTCTTCAATGCCTGTTCCATTATCTACGACTCTAATAGATTGAATACCTGATTCTTTAATCGTAATATCAATTTGAGTAGCTTGAGCATCAATTGCATTTTCCAACAATTCTTTTACAACAGAAGCTGGTCTTTCAACCACTTCACCTGCAGCTATTTTGTTGGCTAAAGATAATTCGAGCTCTTTAATTTTTCCCAATGCACTCACACTTTCTATTTAAGTTGTTTTTGTAATTCATGCAGTTTTGATAATGCTTCAATAGGTGTTATGTTCATTAAATCAATTGATTTAAGTTTCTTTTCAATTTCAGATTGCCCTTGTTCTTCAAATAATTGGAATGACGGTTGTTCATACTTATCTGCTTCTTTCTCTACTTTTGTATGAGATTCAAGTTCTTGTAAAATAGTATGTGCTCTTTCAATAATTTCATCAGGTAAATCCGTTAATTTCGCTACATGAATACCATAACTTTGATCAACCGCACCTTCTTTTACTTTATGCAAGAAAATCAATTCTCCTTGATATTCTTGTGCAGCTACGTGAATATTTTTAAGTCCAGATAACGTTTCATCTAAATGTGTTAACTCATGATAATGTGTGGAGAATAATGTTTTTGCTTTTGTATGATGATGTACATATTCAATCATAGACTGTGCAAGCGCTAGACCATCAAATGTAGATGTTCCTCTTCCGATTTCATCAAATATAATTAAGCTATCTTCAGTTGCTCCTACCATAGCTTTTTCAGCTTCTAACATTTCGACCATAAATGTACTTTTGCCTGATACTAAATCATCTGCTGCACCAATTCTTGTAAAAATTTGATCAAATATTGGCAATTGCGCATAATCTGCAGGCACATATGCTCCCATTTGAGCCATAATACTAATAATAGCTATTTGACGCATATACGTACTCTTACCAGACATATTTGGTCCTGTTATTAAATAGATAAAACCTTCTTTATCTAAATAACAGTCATTTGGAACATAGTCATTATGATCCATTACGCGTTCAACAACCGGATGTCGCGATGATTTAAGTGATAACGTTTTATCTTTACTAAAGATTGGACGAGTATAATGATATTTTTGCGCAATTTCAGCAAAGCTTTGTAAACAGTCTATTTCTGATAGTAATTTAGCTTGTGCTTGTAACTTTTCAGTATAAGCTTTCACTTCTTGTCTTAAATCAAGGAATAGTTGATATTCTAGTTCGATTGCTTTATCTTCTGCACCTAAAATGATAGATTCTTTTTCTTTTAATTCTTCAGTAATAAATCGTTCAGCATTTGATAATGTTTGCTTACGTTGATATCCTAGAGCATCTGTATCAATATGATTTAAATTTGCTTTTGTAATTTCAATATAGTACCCAAAAACTTTGTTAAAACTTACTTTTAATGATTTTACACCCGTTCGTTCACGTTCTTTTAATTGTAATTCTGCTATCCATTGCTTACCGTTTGTTGAAGCTTCTTTATATTGATCTAGTGTTTCATTAAAGCCTTTTTTAAATATGCCACCTTCTTTAACAGAAATAGGTGGATCTTCTACTAAACTTTCATCTAATAATCGTTCTAAATCATTTAATGGTTCAAGATCTTTAAATCGGTCTATAGACTTTGAGTCTAATCTTTCAATAATTTCTTTAACATATGGAATTTGCTTTATTGAATAATTCAACTGTACTAAATCTTTAGCATTCACATTGCCATAGCTAACTCTTCCGACTAATCTTTCAATATCATATACCATATTCAAATAACTTCTAAGTTCATCACGTTCAATAAAACCATTCACTAATTGTTCAACAGCATCTAATCTTTGTTCGATATCTCTTTGGTTGATAAGCGGTCGATCTATCCATTGCTTTAATCTTCTTGCGCCCATAGGTGTTTTCGTATCATCCATCAACCATAATAATGTACCTTTTTTAGATTTAAGTCTGATACTTTCTGTTAATTCAAGATTTCGTTTCGCGTAAAAGTCCATTTTCATATAATCTAAAGCTCTATATACGACAACTTCTTCTAAATGTGGCATATCGCGTTTACCATTATCATGAATATAATTTAATAAATAATTTAATGATCTTTTTTGAGCGTGAGATGTGCCCGTGACAACTTCATAATCTCGTTCTTCATAGCTATCAATAACTGTGATTGTTTCAGTTATAAGCTGAATTTGTTTATATAAATTATCTGGTAACACTTTATTAACAATAATCTCATTAGGGTGAATCGTTGTAATTTCATTAATTAAAGTTGTTTCATCAACAAATGATGTTACTTTTAATTCACCTGTTGTGACATCACAGTAACTTAAATGAAACTCTCCGTCTTCTTTTATAAATCCTAATATATAATTATTTGTTTTTTCGTCCATACCCTTTTGATCCATGACCGTACCTGGCGTTATGACTTGCACAACTTCTCTACGAACCATTCCTTTAGTTTGTGTCGGATCTTCCATTTGTTCACAAATCGCGACTTTATAACCTTTTGAAATAAGTTTTTCAATATATCCAGAAGCAGAATGATATGGTACCCCGCACATTGGAATTGGATCTTTCTTAGCATCTCTTCTTGTTAGTGTTATTTCCAAAACTCTCGATGCTTCAATTGCATCATCGTAGAACATTTCATAAAAATCACCTAATCTGAAAAATAATAATGTATCTTGATATTGAGATTTTATCTTTAAATATTGAGCCATCATCGGCGTTGGTTTAGACATCTTTATTCACGTTCCTTTTTTTAACTTTCGATTTATCTATTTTATCAAAATTTCTACTATTAAACGAGTATGTTTATTTATTAAAAAAAGAGCGTAATAAAGCAATTTATGCTTCACGCCCTTTAATTCATGATATAACTTTAAGTATCATTTTTTAATTTCTTTAATATACCTCTTTTTTCAAAAGCTTTTAATAATATATAACTTGCGATAGCGCCTATTAGACTACTAAAGAAAAATGATAAAAATAATGGCCAAAATGCAATTTTCCCTAATCCTAGTAACCAACCTATCGGAATACAAACGAAGCTACCTATCACACCTGTACCTATAACTTCTCCTAAAGATGCAATCGATAATTGTTTGCGATATTTATAAAGTAAACTTGCTAATAATACGCCTATCATACTGCCTGGAAAAGCAAAAATCGTGCCTAAACCTAGTAAGATTCTAATAAACGAAGATAACAAAGCTTGCGCTAAGCCATACCATGGTCCAAGAAATACGGCTGATATAACATTAATGAAATGTTGCATTGGCAATGCTTTTATTGGACCTATTGGTATCGTGATAAATGTACTAAAGACAACATTTATTGTTGTTAATATTGCGGTTAAAGTCATTAATTTAGTCTTCTTCATTATATTTCCTCCAAATAAAAAATCATTAGTCTACGTATTGGCAGACTAATGATTATGAGCATATATAATCTTTAGTTGCACAATCTCTACGCCAGTATTACCTGGATCAAATCTACACGTATATTCTCAGCCTTGTTAGGCACCGTGAGTGCAATATGTTAAATCTTAATTTGAACAGCTACTTGTGTTTGGTGCATTTCTAACGGCTGCACCAGTTTCACCAGTAAGTTGATTACCACCTGTTGATTCAATAATTTCATTTGTAACTGTGTGGCTAATTGAATGAGATACCATTTGTAAAAGTTCATTTACTTCAACTTGTGCTTCTTTAAATTCACTTACAATTGGCATTTCATCTAATTCTTTTTCAATATTTTTAATTTTTTCTTCAACCATAGCTAAAGCTTTATCTTTACCATAGTTTTGGAAATTAACTGCTTGTTTTTGTAAAGATTTCAAACTCGCCATTTTTTCTCTGACTGTTTGATTCTCATGGATTTGCGCTTCTGCACGTTTAAAGAAATCTACTTCTTCTGTTTCTGACATCATTTTCCCTAGTTTACGTGCTTGTTCTAAAATATCATCTTTTGTATACATTTAATGTACCACCTTTTCTTTAGATACAACATCTATAAATTCACCATTTAATGAATATTGTTTTGCTTCAGTAATTTTTACTTTTACGATTTTGCCAATTACATCTTTTGGTGCTTTAAAATTAACTAATTTATTCTTTTCAGTATAGCCTGCTAATACCGCTTCATCTCTCTTACTTGAACCTTCACATAAAACAAATACTTCTTGTCCTTCATATGGTTTCAATGATTCTGCTGCATATTCGCCAACTACTTTATTTAATCTTTGAAGTCTTTCTTTTTTCTCTTTATCAGGCACATTATCTTTCATCTTAGCTGCTGGTGTACCTTCTCTCGGAGAATATACATACGTGTAAGCATGTTCAAAACCAACTTCATGATACAACTTTATTGTTTCTAAAAATTGTTCTTCTGTTTCATTAGGATAGCCAACAATGATATCCGTTGTCAATGCTACATCAGGAATTGCTGCTTTTATTTTATGAACTAATTCTAAATAGCTTTCACGTGTATATTTTCTACCCATAATTTTTAACACTTGGTTATTTCCAGACTGTACTGGTAAATGTATATGAGGTACGATATTACCGCCATTAGCAATCACTTCAATTAAACGATCATCAAAGTCCCAAGGGTGACTTGTCGTAAAACGTACACGCGGTATATCGATTTTAGTGATGTCATTTAACAAATCACCTAATCCATAATTTAAACCTTCAATATCTTTCCCGTATGCATTTACATTTTGACCTAATAAACATATTTCTTGGTAGCCTTGTCTTGCTAAGTCTCTTACTTCAGCAATAATTTCTTCAGGCATACGACTTCTCTCTTTACCACGAGTGAACGGTACAATACAATACGTACAGAATTTGTCACAACCGTACATAATATTTACCCATGCTTTTATTCTACCATTTCTTACTTTAGGTAAATTTTCGATGACGTCGCCTTCTTTAGACCATACTTCAACGACCATCGCTTTAGACATATATGCTTCTTCTAAAATTTCAGGCAATCTATGGATGTTGTGTGTACCGAAAATCATATCAACATTCTGGTATGATTTAAGAATTTTATTAACGACAGATTCTTCTTGTGACATACATCCACATACACCAATTAAACAATCTGGTCGCTCTTGTTTAAGATGCTTTAAATTCCCAATTTCACTGAACACTTTATTTTCAGCATTTTCTCTTATCGCACACGTATTAAGTAATATCACATCAGCATCATCTACTGAATTCGTCGGTCCAAAACCTAACGCCTGTAAAATACCAGCCATTACTTCTGTATCATGTTCATTCATTTGGCAACCATATGTTCTAATATAGAATTTACGACCTTTCCCCATACCTCTAAGTCGTTCGTCTATTTTAAAATCATCATGATATTCAACTTGTGATTTCCCTCTTTGTTTAGCGTCCTTTAAATTTGGAGGTTGATAAACATGTTCGAAGTACTTGCTATAATCCTTCTCTAAATTAGGTTCTGTCTTCGCTTTGGCCCCATGTTTTCTTTGCTCTTCATTCAATTTCAAAACCCTTTCTGCCCATATATTTATACCTATATATTATATTAGAGTTCAACATAAAGTGCAAAAATGTTCCGACATTTTTGCACTTTCATTTCATGTATCAAATATTTAATTTTAAAGATGCTTAATCCAAAATCTTCTCGTATTTTCATGTTCATCTGATTGATACGGTTCATCTTCAACACCATTATTATTTATAATGACTTTCGCACTTGCATCATTTGATTCATCACAAGTTACAAGAACAGAATGAACACCTTCATTATTTAAATTCTTAACTGCATAATTCAACAACTTTGTCGTATAGCCTTTACCACGTTCGCTTTTTCTAACACCGTATCCGACATGGCCACCTTTTTTATATAAATAGTCGTTTAATGCATACCTAATATTTACAGCGCCAACAATTTTGTCATCATCAATAAGTACATACGTTTTTGCTTTTACAAAGTCTTTATCAACAGGGGCTATTGCTTCTTCTAACATGATTAACATCTTATCAAATCCACCGTGTTGACGAACATCTGTCGCCCATGGAACTACCGGTTCTTCATTTTCATACCATTCATTCATATATTCTGTGAATAACGATTCAATACCTTTATCTATTTCTCTGAATTCCATAAACGCATCCCCTTTTAGTTTAATTCTTTTATTTGCTCATCATCATTTGTATTTAACATATGATAATAAATACCTTTTTGTTCGATCAATGCATCTTGTGAGCCAGATTCAATCAATTCACCGTGAGATAATACAAAGACTAAGTCTGCTTTTTTAACTGTATTTAAACGGTGCGCAATAATAACACTCGTTCTACCTTGCATTAATGTATCTAACGCTTCTTGAATTTTAATTTCAGTTACAGTATCGATACTACTTGTTGCTTCATCCAATAAAAGTATTTTAGGATCTTGAAGTAAACATCTTGCGATTGAAATAAGTTGTTTTTCGCCTTGAGATAACGAACCAGATTCACCTTTTAATACTGTATCATAACCATTTTCTAAAGCTTCTATAAAGTCATGTGCATTTGCTTTTTTGGCAGCTTCTACAACTTCTTCATATGTAGCATTTGGCGTTCCATACATAATATTGTCTTTAATCGTTCCATCAAATAAATAGGAATCTTGTAACACGACACCTATAGAACTTCTCAAAGATTCACGCGTTATTTTATTAATCGGAATGCCATCAATTAGAATTCTTCCTTTATTCACTTCATAATAATGTAGAATAAGTTGCACGATTGTCGTCTTACCTGCACCAGTTGCGCCTACTAATGCAACAGATTCACCGTTATTAATTTTAAAAGATAAATCTTTTATAGTCGGTACTTTTTGGTTAGGATCATATTTGAATTCAACATGTTCGAATTCAATTTCTCCATTAATATTTTGATAATCTTGTGCCTCTTTATCATCTTTCTCACTCGGCTCATCCATTATATCAAACACTCGTTCAGCACCTGCTATTGCAGATAATACTGTATTAAATTGGTTTGCTAAATCAGATAATGGTCTTGTAAACTGTCTCGCATATTCAGCGAAAATCACGATTACCCCAACTGTAACACCAGCAGTTTGATTAAGTGCTAATATACCACCAATACCAGCTACAATGGCAAAGCTTAAATTATTTAAATAGTTCATCACTTTTGGTATTAAACCACCAAATGTGATTGACCAAAAACTATATTCTCTCACGTCTTTCGCTTTTTCATTAAATGTATCTATAACATACTTTTCTTGAGAAAAAGCTTTAACGACTGTTTGTCCATTTACAATTTCCTCGATATATCCATTCATAATTCCATACTGTTTTTGTCGTAAAGCATATAACACACTTGTTCGTGCTGTAATCCATCTTAAACTTATAAACATGATTGGAATAATAATGACCGTCAATAGTGTAAGTAAAGGACTTAAATAAAGCATAATTGAAAGTGTACCAATGAGTGTCACGACACTAGAAGTAAACTGTATAAATGATGAATTTAATACTTGTGATACATTTTCAATATCATTTTGCATTCGACTCATCAGTTCACCGTGTTGCTTTTGATCATAATAAGCGACAGGTAAAGTTTGAAAATGTTTAAAGAGTTGATTTCTTAATAAATATACCGTGCGCTGGGCAATACTGACCATCATAAATGACCCTATATATGATGTAACCGACAACATGACATATACAATAGCAAGCAATACGATATATTGCGGCAGCCCATTTAATTCTTTCGGTATAATTTTCGTATCAATGATATGTCCGATTAAAAACGGTCCAACTAAACTTAATATGGATGAACATATAATCATTAGAATCACGATAATTAATTGAATTCGTTTTTCGTCTATTAATTTCCATATATTTAATAATGTACCTTTCGTATCTCTAGCTCTTTTTTTCTTCTTAGTTGGATTTTGAGTACGATTTTCATCTTTGAATACTGATTTATGACCATAAGGATTTCTTAGACTCATGATGAACTCACCGCGCTTTCTTGACTACTTGCAATTTCTTTATACAATGGTGAAGTTTCTAATAGTGATTCATGTGTCCCAATCGCTTCAATACGTCCATCGACTAGTAACATGATTCGATCAGCTGTTTGAGCAGTTGAAATTTTTTGCGTCACAATTAATTTCGTCGTTTCTTCATCTTCCAATGCATCCCATAAAGCAGATTCTGTCTTAATATCTAATGCTGATGTTGAATCATCTAAAATTAATAAACCTGGTTTCCTTACGAGTGCTCTAGCAATAGATAGTCTTTGCTTTTGACCACCTGATAACGTCACACCTTGTTGACCAATCATCGTATCATATTGATTATCGAAACGTTCGATAGATTGGTGTATCTGCGCTTTTTCTGAAGATAATTCTAACATTTCACTTTCGGCTGATGGGTCTCCAAATTGCAGATTCTCATAAATTGTTCCCGAGAATAACAATGCTTTTTGAGGTACATATCCAATTGCATCTCTTAAAGATTCAATTTCCCAATCGTTTACGTTTTTATTGTTAAGCAATATTTCTCCAGATGTCGCTTTATACATTTTAGGTATCAAACTGAGTAACGTTGATTTACCAGAACCTGTAGATCCCATAATGGCAAAAGTTTCTCTCGGTTTCACTTCAAATGATATATGTTCTAAAACAGGTTTATGACTATTTGGATACGTGAAAGAAACATCTTTAAATTGAATTGGATATGCATAATTTGAACTATGTTCAATTTCATTATTAAACACTTTTTCATCAGATGGTGTAATTAATACTTCTTCAATTCGTTCACTTGATGCTTTCATTCTGCTGAGTGTCATGATTAAGAAAGCAAGCATTCCAAATCCACCTTGCATTCTCATACCATAATTTAATATCGCAACTAATTTACCGACTTCTAAAGTAGAATGATCGACCATATCTGAACCAAACCATACAACAGCTAATATACTGCCATTTATAATCAATAATAATGATGGATTGATAAATTCCATGAGACGTAATGCGTATGTATAATTGCTTCTAATATCTGTTATTTTTTCATTAAATTGATTGATTTCTTGTTTGCTCGTTTGGCTCGCTTTGATTAATCTAACGGCTTCTAAATTCTGTTGGAAAAATCTATTCATTTCATCAAATTTTCTTTGAATTTTTGTGAATAATTTAGATCCTTTTCGAGCAATTACAAATATAATAATGAAAATAATCGGAGATCCTATTACTAAATAAATTGCTAATTTCGGTTCGACTGCAAAACTTAATATAATACTCCCAATAATCATTAAAGGCGCTCGTAACATAATTCTAATAGACATATATACTGCTTGGTCACAATTGGTTACATCACTTGTTAACCTCGTAATTAAACTTGAAGTCTTAAACCTTTCTAATGTTGCTAAAGAAAAAGACTGGATTTTCTTAAATTGTTCAGTTCTTAAATCATAAGCAAATGCTTGAGATACATGCCCCGCAACAAAACTATTCCATATCCCGGATAATAGGGCTACTAATCCTGTTACAAGCATAATCACTAAATATAAATATACGTGGTTCAAATCATTCTTTAAAATGCCGTTATCAATAATTTCTGATATAAAAATGGGCTGAATAAGTTCAACCGCTAATTCTACTAACATTAATATTAAACCGATTATAAACAACCATTTATACGGTCTAATAAATTTAAGTACCGTTTTCAATTTACATATCCCCTTTAATATATTTTCCTATAACATTCTCCTTTTCTTCTAACTCATTATTTTAAAATTATGATTTATACTTATCCGTTAATGTATCCATTGTTATACCTTCAGGCACATGATAGAACTTAATCTGAGAAATTATGCTGTCACATTCAAGTTCAACCATACGTTCATTTATTTGTTCAATAAGAATAAGACATGCATTTAAATCTCCTTCTATCGTTGTTTCTAAAGGATGTACTTCATATTTAAGACCCGATTGATCGATGATACTGATTGCCTCATCAACTAGTGGAATAACACCTGTTTGTTGATGTTCTGGAATAATTTGAATACTCATTAATGTATTTGTCATTTCGAATCCCCCTTTTCTATGTATAAAAGCTCATAGATAAATCTATGAGCTTAAAGTGGTATTATTATATAATTATTTAAACTGAGAAACAAGTTCATCAAATTGATTTTGTTCTAGTTTAAGTGACTTTTTAACAAGTGGTTGTTCATCAAACTGTTCAATTTGTGATTCATATGATGGAGTATCTTTATCTTGATAAATAATACCTGTAATCATAGATTCAGTATCTAATACAGTTTGCATTGCTTGAGATTTATTCGTATTATCATAACCTTCAATATCTGCAAGTTTTGTTAAATTTTCTTTAAACCAGTCGTACGTATTAATTTTATTATACGTTACACATGGTGAAAATACATTTACAAATGAAAATCCTTTATGATTAATCGCTTCTTCAATAATACTTGTTAATTCTTTAATATCACTAGAGAAACTTTGAGCAACAAATGTTGCACCAGATGATATCGCCAATTCTAAAGGTGCAATATTTTGTTCGATGTTACCTTTTGGAGTTGATTTCGTTACAAATCCTTTAGCAGAACTTGGTGATGTTTGTCCTTTTGTTAAACCATAAATTTGGTTATCCATAACGATATAAGTCATATCCATGTTTCTTCTTAATGCATGAACAGTATGCCCCATACCAATCGCAAATCCATCACCGTCACCACCTGAAGCGATAACTGTTAAATCTTTATTTGCCATTTTAACACCTTGTGCTAATGGTAAAGAACGGCCATGTATAGAATGAACGCCGTATGAATTTACATAACCACTTAAACGTCCTGAACATCCAATCCCTGTAATAATGGCAACTTCTTCTGGCTCTAGTCCAACATTAGCTGCAGCTTTTTGAATCGCAGCTTGTACTGAGAAATCTCCACAACCTGGACACCAGTTTGGTTTAACATTATTTCTAAAATCTTTAAATGTTGCCAATTAAATCAACTCCTTCATATTACTTACGATTTCTAAAGCTTTATCTTCTATTTCATGTGGTAAGAACGGCGTACCGTCATATTTAGTTTGGTTAATAATTTTATTTTGATGATTAATGTTCATCTTAATAATATTAGATAATTGTCCTTGATAGTTATGCTCAGCTACAACAACTTTTTTAGCTTTATTAAATGCTTCTTGCACAACATCTGTAGGGAACGGATGAAGTTGTCTTATTTGAATATGATTGACTTTCACATTTTGTTGATCCAATCTTGAAATAGCTTCTTCGATTGCACCAGCTGTTGAGATAAAGCCAACATATAATATATCCGCTTCTTCATATTTTTCATTAGATTCTACTGGCTCATCTATCAATAATTGAGCTGTCTTGCGCATACGTTTATCCATTTGTTTTTGTCTGTTTTCAGCACTTTCAGAAGGTTTTCCTTCTTCATCATGTTCAACACCTGTAACGTGATGGATACCACCTTTTGTACCTGGTAAGATACGTGGTGAAATACCTGAATCTGTTAAAGCATAACGTTTAAAGTACGCTTTATCTTCTTGTTTTTCTAAATCACCTTCAACTAATGCACCTCTACGAATTTCAACTTTGCTGTAATCTAATGATTCTACAGTTTGTTTACCTAATGATAATTGTAAATCTGATAATAAAATAACTGGACATTGATATTCTTCAGCTAAGTTAAACGCTTCTACAGTTAAGTAGAACGCATCACTTGCACTAGTTGGTGCTAATACGATTTTAGGAATGTCACCGTGTGTACCATAAATCATTTGCATTAAATCTGATTGTTCTTGTTTCGTTGGCAAACCAGTAGAAGGACCTCCACGTTGCGTATTGACAATCACAAGTGGTGTTTCAGTCATACCTGATAAACCTATTGATTCCATCATTAATGATAAACCTGGACCTGCTGAAGATGTGAATGAACGTACACCTGCATAGTTTGAACCTATTGCCATTGTACATGCTGCAATTTCATCTTCTGTTTGAATAACCGTTCCACCTAAAGCTGGTAAACGATCTATCATATACTCCATAATTTCTGATGCTGGTGTGATTGGATATGCTGCCATAAATCTAACACCTGCTGCAACAGCACCTAAACCAATTGCATCATTCCCTATCATAAATAAATGACCTTCTGAATCAGTTGGTTCTAATGTATGTTCACTTTGTAAATCGTCCATTTGTTCAGACATTAAGCGATATCCTTCATTTAAAGCTTGAATGTTTAAATCTACAACACTCTCGCCTTTTTTACCGAATAGATCTTTTATTAATGATTCGAATACTTTCGTATCTAAATCCATTACAGCACAAGTTGCACCAACTGCGACCATATTTTTCATAAGTGCAGTGCCCAATTCTTTTGCTACACCTGTGAATGGTAAACTAACCAATTGTGCTTTACTATCTTCTGGATTTTGTGGTTTCGCTTTTTCATCTGCAATAATAATGCTGCCTTCAAGCATTTCATGATAGTTAACTTCTATCGTCTCTTGATCAAATGCAATTAATATATCTAAATCGTCACTAATAGCTCTTACTGGTTTTGACGATACTCTAATTTTATTATTTGTATGCCCACCTTTAATTCTACTTGAAAAATGGCGATATCCGTATAAATAATATCCTTGACGGTTCATAGCAGTTGCAAAAATTTCACCTGTTGATTCAATTCCTTCGCCTTGCTGTCCGCCCACTTTCCATGAAATTTGTGATTTCATTTTATGGCCTCCCCATGTAATATCTCATGTTATATCATAACAAAAAAACCCTTTTAATCCTATGAAATTAAAGGGTTTTAATAAAAATCAGTCTAATGGACGATACTATTCAAATGGATGATCGTCATTAATTAATATACGTTGTATTTTTTTAGCTTTACCTGCACTATCAAGGTCAATAATAACACCTGACAATACTTTTCTACCTACATCTGGTAAATTATGACGTTGCGGTAAACTTGTTATAAATCTTTCTATAACTTCAGCTTTATTAATACCTAATATCCCGTCATAATAACCTGTCATACCTACGTCAGTAATATAAGCAGTACCTTCATTTAACACGCGCTCATCAGATGTTTGAATATGCGTATGTGTACCAACCATGGCACTTACTCTACCATTCAAATACCAACCCATTGCGTTTTTCTCTGAAGTTGTTTCAGCATGAAAATCTACAAATATATACGGCGTTATTTTTGAAGCTTGTTCTATAAGTTCATCTGCTTTTTTAAATGGGCAGTCTATTGCTGGCATAAATGAACGTCCTTGTAAATTAATGATTGCGATATCTTTATCATTAACTCTAATAATTCTCATGCCAAGACCTGGCGCTTCTTCAGGGAAATTCGCTGGACGAACCATTCTATTTGCTTGTCCAATAAAGTCATATATTTCTCTTTGACCATAAGTATGATTACCCATCGTTAAAAAGTCGGCACCCATTCTTAAAATATCTTTATAAATTTTCTCTGTTAAACCTTTACCATGTGCAGCGTTCTCTGCATTCACAATCGTAAACGTTGGTTTGTAACTTGCTTTAATTTTTGGTAAATATGTTTCTAACTGTTCTCTTCCTAGTTTGCCTACAATATCACCTATAAATAAAATTCTCAATATTGACATCCTCTCTATTCACTCTATATTCTAATTCAAAATAAAAAATTTTAAAAGAGATGATTATTAATTTTTTATTAGGGTATACATAATACGAGCGTTACTCAAACACATTTGTTTAGTAACGTTACAAAATCTAATAGGAGTGTTTATTTAAACATGGGAATTGAAATCCAACCAGAAAAATTTGCAGAATTAGTGGTTAGAGCAAATCCATCCGTAGAAGAAAATGCAGAAGATATCGCGAAAGACAGTTTAGAACTATACGTTACAGCATTCAAACTCGCTGAAAAATATGGTAGTTGTGGCGTAAATTCACAAGAAACGTCCAACGTTTTAAAAGAAGCATTAGATTTAGAACTGAACTTAACACGTTAAATTTATTATAAAATACTAATATCAAAAACCATCGCTATAGACTATAGCGATGGTTTTTGGTTTGTAATAATAAAAATGTTTGAATAGACGTGAGTTAAAAGATGAATAAACTCACGAGTTCTAAGATAACTATTTAAAATCAACACTTTGTACAATACTTACTTAAATATATAATTCACGATATTTTCAGTGGTACCTATTTTATCATCTTGTAATAATTGGTCTGTTATATTTTGATAATCTGGTTGCTTGTTTTCTAGTAATTGTCTAGCCAGTATGCGTTCATCATTACTTGCAATTTCTATTGTGACAAGTTCGAATATATCAAAGTAAAAGCCTGTTTGTTCTGAGTAAACTTCTGTATCTTCTTGCAATAAGAAAATGGGTTTATTTAAATGTGCATAATCAAATATCGTAGAAGAATAATCTGTAATCATGGCATCTGAAATTAAATATAGTTCTTGAATGTCTACAAGTTCATTATAAAAACAATGAATTCGATCGCTTAATTCACTATAGGTTACTCTCAAATGTGATTCGTTAGGATGCAATTTAACAATAATTTCATATTCTTCAGGTAATTGTTCTAATAAGATATTTAAATTGATTTTTGATAATAATGCTCTTTTTTCTTTTCTCCATGTTGGGCAGAACAAAATATATTTTTTATCATTACTTTTAGTAAAGAAATATTTCGTAAGCACGCGTTCTTTCTCTGTTTCGTCATGCTTCATTAAATATTCATTTCTCGGTGCACCGAGTTGAAGGATTTGCAAGTCCTGCTCTGGTTGAATATTAAATGATGACTCTAGTAACATTGTGTTTACTGCTGAAGAAGTTAATAAGTAATCCCACTTCTTCATTCTTGGTTTAAATGCTGCAACTTGAGCGTTTCTTTCAGCTTTATCTTCTAAATCATTCAACATTCTTTTAAGCGGAAAGCCATGCCATGTTTGTACAAATATTTGATCTTTATGTTTAAACACTCTATCTAAAGTATTGCCATTCACCACGACATATTTGCATGACCTAAATGTTTGATTATAGATGGCACTACCAAACCTTATAGGTATTAAATTATGATTTCTAATTTCCATATCTACCAACGCATTTCTAGAACTTACATATACTTCTTTATCAGGAAAATGTTCTTTAATATATAATGCGATATATTTCGGATCTCCACTAAAGTTATTCCCATGAAATGACTCAATGAACACTTTGTTTTCTGACGGTGTAATAGCATCGTATTGCTGTTTAAGCTTATCCATTTTTCTTTTTTCGTATTTCTTTTTAGCAAAATTAAAGACTTTCTCATTATTTAACACTGTTCTAATAACTGGTTTAGTCTTATATTGTTCATACAAATCTCTACCATATTCAAGCTTTGATTTTTTACGGGCTTTTTGTGTAACTTGTGACTTACTTCCTGATCCTACTTTTAAACCATCCATACATGCTTTAGATGCTTCAATAAAATCAGAAGCATAGTCTCTATCAATAAATGTTGCATTCAATAAAGCTACATCTTCAGCTCGTTCTTCCTTTGTATATTTGTTATCAATAAACTCAATTAAACGCTCACTATCTTCTTGAATATCTTTCTCCAAAAATTGAACGGCATGATACGGTTCATATATACGTTTAAGCACACCATCTTCGCCAGCATAAATAAATGCTTTATTACCTTCTGCTATAGATTCTAATATAGAATAACCTAGTGTTTCATATGGAGAAGATGATATATAAATATAGTTTTTAGGTTCACGTTCATTCATATGAACATGTTCCTCTAGTTGATAATAATGAATTAAATTTTTATATAATATTTCGGATGGTCCATACCCCTTGATATATAAATGTATATCATCATACCCTTTAACATTAATGATACGATTCATCATTTTTATTACATATGAAATATCCTTTATATTATCTTCAAACCTCGCTTTAATTAATAAATTTCTTCGTGTCACACTAGGTTCTTCATTCACAATAATATGTGACGCATCAACATATTGATTAAAGACATTCTCTTTTCCATAACGTTCGATGAAATCATGCTTAATATCAATAGAGCTCACTCTATATGCATCAATCGCATCAAAAGCTAAATCTTGATTATCATCAATATATGCTAATGGCCCATGTATCTCCCCTACGACCATTGCATTTGGATTGATGGATTTTATTTCTCTTGCTAAATAAAAGAAGGTTTCTCTCGTTAGTATAACGAGATCTGCATTTACAAAATCTTCACTTGTTTTAAATTCTTCGAAACTTAAATGCTTATCAAATAATTGTTCATTAATCATTGTATTAAATTTCGCTGTCTTATCAAAAGTTTTAAAATTATAATAAACAACTTCATGATTAGCTTTAATAAACGATTTAATTAAATTGATATTACTTCTTGATGTTCCACCTTTAGCAAAAAGATTGAACCCTAAAATTTTAATTTTCATTCAATCTCGCCCCTTTGTAATTGTTTTTATCTTATAATTAAATTTTCATTCATACTAACACTCCTTATATACTTATTCCACAATTTCTAATTATTTTACACAGAATTATTTGTTAGAAATAATTATTTTTATTGAATATAAAAATAGAAGACAATCTAATATAAGATTATCTTCTATATTACAATATTAAATTCAATCACTTTTTCTCATCAATCACTTACTAATATATCTTTTTTAAATTGTATAGCTTGAATAACACCATTTGAAATTTCTTCATGATTCAACCAACGTTTATTTCCATCTTCATTTACTCGATGACCCAATTTTACCGTGAATACATTAAAGCCTTTATTCTTAAGCCTATTAATAAACTCAGCATCATCAAATTTATTTGTACCGACGACGTGAACATAAATTGGTTCAGCATGCTTATCTATACTTATATTTTTCTCAATGAACTTCAGATGATTGAAATAACCATTACTATGTACCCAACTCACCATCATATTGACATCTCGTATATGTTCATCACCTAACACAATATCATTTTCATAATCATATTGTTTAAAATGTATATTTTTTGAATGAAGTAAGTCCTCTGAGTATTTATTTTGATTTCTAGAAAGTAGCCAAATATCATCATCAAAATGTTCTTTAATCCATTTCGTTGCATCCATCAACATACCAGATCCACCAGCAATCACAATTGTCACTTTATTCACCTACTTTAATTTTAAAAATTTTTCTTAAGTATGCTTAATATAACACAATCTTTCAATAGATTTTCATTTATTCAGTCAAATTTATCTCTCACATTTCACTTTACAAACACGAACACTTGTTCGTATAATAAAAGAAAAGATTCTACGGGAGGTGTTTGTGATGAATAAGTATATTAACTTAATGATTCATAAATTTGAAACTTACATTTACATGTTAGATAGCGTTGAACCAACTAATGATACGGCGATATTTTTAAATGGTGAAGTTATTTATAAAGAAATAGACAAAGTTGAACGTTACCTTCAATCATTTGATTATCGTACTGAGAAGTTCATTTTATTTACGGGATATTTAAAGATTTTACGCGTCATTTATCGTGATGTTTATACATCTTCAACACAACGAAATACGATGATAGTTTCTTTGAATAACGCGATCCATTGCTTAAATAAAATGAATAAGGAGCTTGTATATGAAAATCATTAATCCTGACTTACCAGAACCTTATAAATATGAGACAGATTATCGCAAAATTCCTAATCATTATCTACAACGTAATATTCCTAAAGGAAGAGGCATGATTAAATGGGCACCATTTGCAACAATGCCTCAACAATATGAAATGATTAAACAATTTATAGCCGATCAAACAAAAGTAGAGAAACCTATATTAGAAGAAACTGCATTAAATGATTTGAATAACGTATTAGCAGAGAAAATATTTTATAATCCACAAGCACTTATTAAATATTGGGAAGATGGTTATTTTAAAGAAATAGCATGTGAAATTCATAAATTTGATAGTGAACATAAAAAATTAGAAGTCATTGCAGAGGATAAGAAAGTAAGGTTGAACATGGATTGTATTGTAAGTATTGAATAGTTTAAAACCATTCTCTTCGGTTATGCTATGATATGTAAATGGGGGTGGCATCATTTATGATAAAGATTGAACGTATTACTAAAAATAATGAGCATGCACTTAAATTACCAAATGAACCATTTGAATTGTTCGGTAAACTTGTCGTTACGAGAACTGCTGATACATGGCAATATCATGAAGTGTTAACAGATTCTGATACGATGATTTTTCCTGAGGAAGATTATCAGCTTGATTCAATTGATCAGAAAGGTTTTGCAATAGGTGCATTTGATGATAACAAATGTATTGGTTTAGGTATTTTTGAAAAGGATTGGAATAAATATTTGTATTTAAGTGATTTGAAAGTCTCTTCTTCTTACCGCGGTCAAAATGTTGCATCAACATTGTTAAATGCAGCGATAGAATTCGCAAAAGATAAAGGAATGAAAGGGATTTATACGATAGCTCAAGACAATAATTTAAATGCTAATCGCTTTTATTTAAAATATGGCTTTGAAATTGGTGGATTAAATACCAAATCATATCAATTCACACAACAAAAAGGTAAATTTGATATTTATTATTATTTGGATTTTAATGCATAACTAAAAAGCGGGACGGAAATCTTTTTAAATAAATTAGATTTCTATCCCACTCTCATTTGCAGTGAATTACATTTAGTTTATCTTCTTCGCTTTAAATATAATCATCATAGGTCTTCTCAATTCATCTTTCATACCATCTATATCCATCATATGTTGAGGTGGTATTGGCTCAACAATATTTTCAATGATAAATTGATTATTTTTAAGTGCTGCAAAATATGAAGTTAATGTATGATGATATTTTTTTATTTCACTACCTAAGAAATGTGTATTTCTTTCCCCTTCTACAAAATAATGATCAACAGGAAAATGCTCAATTTCTCCATCTTTATAAATCAAGTCTTGAGAACCATGTGCTGTAAATATAGGATGCTCTACTGAAAATATAAATTCGCCATTATGTGTTAATGCTTTTGATACTTTCTTAAACAGTGACTCAATGTCTTCTATATAATGAATCACTAATGAACTTAATATTACGTCATAAGTATTAGGTTCCATTGAATACTCATCAATTAAATCAACTAAATAGGTTATTTTAGAATCATGATTGACCGCTTCTGCCTTCTCTATCATTTTTTTTGAAGCATCGATACCTATGACTTCTTTAGCGCCTTGCTGAACAGCATATTTACAATGCCAACCGTAACCACAACCTAAATCCAATACTTTTTTATTTTTAAAGTCAGGTAAATTGCTTTGTAATGTTTCTCATTCTCCTGCACCTTCCAAGCCGTGCTGACTTCTCGCCATTTTAGCATATTGATCAAAAAATGCTTGATCATCATATTGATTCTCCGGTTTCATATTATCACCTCATACTCATGATATCAGAATGAAAGCAATAAATTTAATGTTTTAATAACCCCACTTTCGTTATGATTGATAGCGATGAGGTTTGCATCTTTTTTCAATTCTGGATAAGCGTTATCCATTGCTACTTTATATTTAGCTGATTTGAATAAATCTATATCATTAAGTCCGTCTCCAAAAGCAATTGTTTCAGCTGGATCAATGTTTAATATGCTTTGTATTTTATGAATAGTTGTTCCTTTATTCACACCTAACTTCGTAATATCAATCCAGTAATCTTCAGATGCAATAATATAAACTTCGTTGTTAAAGTAATCAATTTGTTGTGCAGTCTGTTTACATTTACCTGAAGCGTCATGAACCGTAATTTTCAAGAAATCACTTTTAATTTCTGTGAAATCTTTAATGTATGTAACATTTTGATATGACCCATGTACAGCTTTTCTCTCTTCTTCAGAAACAGTATCTAGAACATATGCTACATCTTCCGTACATGCAATAATTGTTTGTTCTTCATCTATTTTTGTTAAAGCATCTATAATATTTAATCCTAATTCATTTTGTATCGTTGCTGTGTAAAGAAATTCACCGTTATATTTTATACGTGTTGCACTATCTCCAATAATGAATGTATCTTTCGTTAAATCTCCTACAATATTTTCAACTCTTTCACATTGCTTTCCTGTACAGAACACAAATCTAATATTATGTGAATCTAGATTTTCTTTTAATATACCAAACGCTTCTCTATCAAACTCACTATTACCATCTAAAAAAGTACCATC
The DNA here is from genome assembly GCF_022386965.1 of Mammaliicoccus sp. B-M6. Taxonomy (NCBI): domain Bacteria; kingdom Bacillati; phylum Bacillota; class Bacilli; order Caryophanales; family Staphylococcaceae; genus Mammaliicoccus; species Mammaliicoccus sp. B-M6. The sequence continues at coordinate 3,253 of NZ_JAJNHJ010000025.1, read as the reverse complement.
CATATCTGTAACGACTAATTTTATATCCATCTAATTATCCTCTTTGCTTTGTAACTATTTAATCATATTGTATCGGTATAATTATAGATTTTCAATAGAAAGCGTTTACTTTTTTATTTGTTTAAGAAATTTTTTCGGCGTTTGTCCATATCTTTCTTTAAATTTTTGTATAAAATAACTCGTTGTTGAAAAACCACACGCGTATGAAATATCTGTAATCGACTTATCTGTATGTTTATTTAACATACTGACACTTTTTTCTAATCTATAATTTAAGATATATTGAAATGGCGTTTGATGAACATATTTACTAAACAGTCGAACAGTCTCAGATTTACTCATATGGATATTGTCACTTAAATCATTCAAAGTTATTTTAGATTGATAATGATCTTGTATATACTTAATCAATGTTTTGATACGTTGATCAAAATAGTAATGAGCGTCTGTTTCAATTTGCGACATGATATTTATCAAATGCTTCAATGACTCATAATAGCAAATTGAAATATCCAGTTTAAAATGTTGTTCTTTTTTATCAAATTTATCACCCGCTTCTTTAATAATATTAATCAACATTTGATGTTCAGAGAGATTCGGTGACAAATATATATAAGGTATTTTATGTGCTAATTCTAATACTTGTGTTAAATATTCCATCTCTATCTGTTTATGCATATCAGCAAGATCAATATTCCAACAAAAATATTCTGTATCAGACACACTTTCATTTATTTCATGAACAACTTGAGAATTGATAAATAACCCGTGCCCTTTTGGAACATGTATCAACTCTTCACCTATCCCAACTTTAAGTTCACCATTAATGACATAAACATATTGCAAAGCACTATGCCAATGAATGGGGATGTATCCGTATAACGTTTTGTTTAAAACAGTATGTAAAATAATGTGATACCAATTTTTATAAGGATATTGAATTAATTCTTCTCTTGTTTCTTCAACAATGATTTCAGTATACAATCAACAATCACCTCAATATTTTGATATTATTACACAATATTTATGTATTATATCATGTTTTAAATCACTATAATCAATATATAATTATAAAATGAAGGTGAAATATATGAACAAGTATAATCGCATTAAAGGTATAACTTTAGCAATAGTTGGTGCAAGCTTTTGGGGACTAGGTGGTACAGTTTCTGATTATTTATTTCAACATCAACATATTGATATGAATTGGTATGTAACAGCAAGACTGCTTATAAGTGGTGTATTACTATTATGCTTGTTTAAATTAACGCATAAACAACATAGCTTGTTTAGTATATTTAAAAATAAGACCAGTATCATTCAGTTGTTGCTATTTTCAATTTTTGGAATGTTTCTCGTTCAATACTCATACATGGCATCCATCAATTACGGTAATGCAGCAGTAGCGACACTTTTACAATATATTGCGCCAGTCTATATCATTATTTGGTATGTCTTAAGAAAGAAAGACACTTTTAAAGCGTTTGATTTAATAGCGATTACTCTAACAATCGCCGGTTCTTTTTTATTATTAACAAATGGGAGTATTTACAACTTAATGGTTGCTAAAAGTAGTATTATTTGGGGAATTATATCTGGTTTATCATTAGCTTTTTATACGATTTATGTTGGTAATTTATTAAAAAAATATCCGTCAGTTCTCGTCGTTGGATGGTCAATGCTTATATCTGGCATATTTATCAATTTTAAAACGCCTATTTGGGATATTGATATTCAACTATTAAATGGCCAAACTATTTTCTATCTCTTATTTGGGATTATTGCAGGTACAACGATTGCGTTCTTTTTCTTTATTTCTAGTTTGAATTATTTAAGTGCTAAAGAAACCGCATTTTTTGGAACAATTGAACCTGTAATCGCCATATTGAGCAGTGCTATTTGGTTAAATGTCGCATTTTTACCATTTCAAATATTAGGGATATTGTTAATATTAGTATTAATACTCACAATATCATTAAAAAAAGGAAATACTTCAGAAGTTTAAAATTAAAAACAACCATACTCAAACAAAAATCATTGTCTCAGTATGGTTGTATATCATTTATAAAAATATTTGATAAAAGTCTAAATCTAACCACTTATCAAATTTATATCCTACTTTTTCAATTTTACCACTATATTTAAACCCTAATTTTTTATGTAAATCAATACTGCCTTGATTATCACCATCAATTCCTGCAACAATCGTTTTATAGCCATTTTTCTTTGCTAAATCAATAATTTCTAATAATAACTTTGAAGCAATACCTTGTCTTCTGAAATCAGGATTAACATATATTGAATGTTCAACTGTATATTGATATGCTGGCCAATCTCTGAAAGATCCGTATGTTGCAAAACCAGCAACTTGACCATCCACTTCATACACAATAACAGGTTGGTTATTTTCTACTTTAGTATTAAACCATTTCTGACGTTCTTCTAATGTTGTTTCATCATATGTGTATACAGCTGTCGTATTCTTAATTGCATCATTATAAATATATAGGATATCTTTTAAATCTTCTTCTTTTGCTAATCTAATCATCTTTCCATCCTCCTTAATTTATATTTAGTATACATAAAGAATACAATGACACAAATTTATGTGAATATAACTGACATGACTGTACAATTATTCAACAACATACATTTGTTAACATAATATTATTATTTGAAATGTTTTTCTATCCATTTATTTAAACGTAATCTATTTGGATTGATTTGATCCATTTGTTCAAAGTCAACAACATATCCTTTTTCTTCTAGCCAACTTTTTTCAGCAGTTTGACTAGAAAATTGACCTTTTATTTCAGTTTTTATGCCTGTCACAGATGTAAATGTATCAACAACTTCGTTTAATGTTAATTCATCAGAAGCAATTTCAATAGATTGATGATTGTATTCTTCTACATTTTTGAATATTTGAGCAGTTATTTTAGCGTTATCTTCAGAAGGAATCATCGCAAATTTTATATCAGGTAAAATAAATTCTGGAATATATATGTTATCCGCTTCTACTTTGACAATGCGCAGATAATTATCCATGAAAAATGATGGTTTAATAATTGTATAATTGAGAGTGTAAAATAAACTGTGTAAGTAGAGAACGTACGACTCTACTTCACAGTTTATTTTTTATATAATCTAGCGCGCTATCGTTTACTATATCCGTAAAAAGTGTTGGTTAAAACTCAAACCAACTACTTGTTACGGATGCCGAGCTAAATACTATGCATAGTGTTAAAATACA